>NZ_JTJP01000015.1:0-1455 GCF_001678575.1 Gallibacterium genomosp. 1 | reverse complement strand
TGGCTGAAGATACATCGCCTTGGAAGAACAATGGTGTATCTGCCAAGTTCTTAAGGTCGCCAGCGTTGACAACAGTTGTTTTGTCGATGCCACCTTCGCTAGCTGGTTTGCCTACTTTATCCAAGTTTTTGATGAAAGTATTCTTATGTTCATGTTCAGGGTCGTCTACCTTGCCACCAATACCAGATTTCACATTGTCTACGATAGTAGCACCATCGCCATTAGGATTAACGACACTGTTTTTCAACTTGCTTTGGTCTAATGCTATTGGTTGTTTAGCTAATGCTGATTTGCCTTCCAATGGTTTACCAGTCGTAGCATCGACATCGGCCGTGTCATACCATTTATTTTCGCTTGGTACGAATGTTTTGTCCTTAATGTCGTCGGCATTGTAGTACTTGCCGTCACCACCGCGAGCCACCTTGGTAGCAGAATCTACTGGCTTAACCGTCATTAATTTATCAACGTGAACATTATAGATATTCTGACCGTTTGCACCGGTTACTTTTGTTACTTCCGCTGCGCCAGTGCCTGTTACTTCTGTAGTAGCTGCTGCCGCTTTTTGTTTCAATTGCGACATATTCACAGCATCTGTATCAGCCTCGCCTGGTGCTACATTAGTAATTTTAGCTGTGCTATTCGGTTGTTCCGGATTGATAACGCGAATGCTGTTATCAATGGTTAAACCTTTTTCGCCTGCTTTAGGCTGACCATTATCCAATTGATTTGGTTTATAGTATTTATCGCCAAATTGAACGAGTTTCGTACCATCTTCCAATTGGTAAGTATTGCCTACTTTAGATACATTTTGTGTATTCGTAGGCTTACCGTTGTCATCCAATTCGCTAGCGGTGTATGTTACAGGTAAACCTGTTACATCTACGTGTAATTCATGAATACCGTTTTCGGAATCTACGGTAGATACCTTCGTATTCGCACCATCAGTGAACTTGATGGTATGGTTCAATTTTACGCCAGCCGCAGCTTTGCCATCCGCCACGTCCTTGGATGTAGTTAAGAAGAAGCCATCATCTAGCGTAGCCACTTCGTGGTTAATGGTCGTGTTGTCAGGACCTGTAGTGGTGTAGGTTAAACGATCCATTCCTGCAACAGGATTATTTTCGCCTATTGGTTTAGTTGGATTTTTACCCACATTCGCCGAATCAGTAACAGACTTAGTACCACGATCTACAGTCAATGTCGCATTAGAACCATTCTTGCCATCAATCGCTACTGTACCGAACTCTTTATCCGTTGCGTTTGGATCAGTTTCTGTACCTTTGGTAATAGTAACAAGGTCTTTTGCGTCATCGCCAGTTTTACCATTATTAACCACAACTTTACCATCAGTCGTTACACCCTTACCAGATACGATGGTTTTCGTACCATCCGTTTCATCAATAGTAGTTAACGATGTAAGGTCTTGTAATTCCTTAGCCAATTTAATGGTTAAGG
>NZ_JTJP01000014.1:0-39922 GCF_001678575.1 Gallibacterium genomosp. 1 | reverse complement strand
CATTACCGTACACCTTGGCATTACCGTACACCCAGGCATCGTTGCTCTGATCTAAGTTTGACTCTTTCTCGACATAGCCACCTAAATCACCAGCGTTAACACCGATTGAGGCGATTGCGACTAGTGCTTTTATGCGATAGAGTTTAATTTTAGTTGTAAATCCGATCTCGATATATTCATCGGTTAATTCATATTTTTTCATTGAGTTTCTCCTATTTCTCATCTCATTCAAAACCACACTCAAAGCCACGAGGAAAAAAGACTAAAAACGAGCGGCTAAGAATGCGGTTTTGAATGGCGCCTTTCTTTATACTTGTAAGGCTCAAGTCCCTTATTGTCTCTCACAACGTTAAGGAATATAATCAAAACTCTCTCACAACAAATAAGGATTAAAATTTATGTCAAATTTAATCATTTCTTACGATTTAAGAAATCAACGTGATTATCAATCACTTTACAATGCTATTTCTACACTTGGAAATACTAGTAAAGTATTGGAATCTGTATGGTATGTAAGAAGTCAATATACCGCTGTACAGTGTAGAGATTATTTAATGAAGTACCTTGATAATGATGATGGCATTGCAGTTTGGGATTGCACAAATAATACTTGGGCAACATATGGTGTTAATGTAGAAAGAATGAAACAACTTTGGACTCATTAAACTTTTTTAACATATCTTTCTCCAGTTTGTTCATTTAATATTTCTGATATAACTTCTGTATCAGAATATTTATTGATATTAGAAATAGCTTTGCACGCATCTAATTCAAGCCCCTTATAGTAGGGGATAATTGCAACTGATTGTAAAATCGCTTTGCGAATATCTTCTTTTTGCAATTCTGTTAAAGAATTTGCTGAGCAACTTTCCATTTCAATAAATTGTCTATTTTCCATATTAACTCCTATTGTTTTAGTTAGAAACGCACTAAATTAAGTTCTGGCTTAGCTATCCTTAAATTAGTAATTGTACGATTACCCAGACCTTTAGCGGATCTCTTAATCAATGCGTTTCCTAATGCCTACTTAGCGCCTTTCAGAATACAACATATTATGCTGATAATATGCATTAACTAAGTAGGCATTAGATAACGGTTCGTGGGCTTGTTCGCCTGTTTCCCCAACCGTTGTAGCAATCTTTCGACCGTGCATTTCGCACTCAAGCAAGTAAGCAGTGCTGCCCTTGACCTACCAAACGCCTCTCTTCGTTTCTGATTTCTCAACACGTAGTACAGTTTTCTGCTCGGGGGTTACTCAACTTAACGCAGTTGATCACTTACCGCCATTGCCACACCATTCTGTTAAAGAGCTTGAGATATTGTGTATCTCGTTTTGATGGGTTTATTATGTACTTTAAGTTCATTAAAGTAAAGAATTAAAAGTACAAAAATAATGTAATGATGAATTGAAAGTTCATAAATGTATGATTTATAAAGAAATAAAAATTTAGAAAAGCGGTTTAATTGATTATTTTTTAATCTGATAATGAAAAAGATAGGAAAATATTGGCTACTTAACTGTTAACTGATCAAGTTTTATGCTGTTCTATGTAATTAATAATGCTAGACTATGCAAAATATTTTGATCGTTAATACTTTTATTTACAATGAATGAAATTCAGATAAGAGAACAATTGATTAAGGAATTAGCTAAGAAACATCCCCATAATACAGAGTTTTTAGCTGAATTACCTATTGCTAATTTTTCTCGTCGAATAGATTTAGTGATGGCAAACGGTAGTTTGTCAGGATTTGAAATAAAAAGTGAACAAGATTCTTTACGTCGGTTAGCTGGACAGCTAGAAACATATACACAGTACTTTGAAAATGTAACGGTTGTTTGTGCTACAAAGCATTTAACCAATGTTATGAAAATGACGTCTTCTCGAATTGGTGTGTGGGAGTTTGATGGAGAGAAGCTAATTGAGCATCAAGCACCTATTTATCAGCCTTTATCTAAATTAAATTGGTTAAGCTTCTTAAATGTAAGTGGATTAAAAGTTTTATTGAAGGCTTATCATTTAAAGGTGACAGGACTTAAAGATGAATTAATTGAAAGAGCATTATCTCTAAAGGAGGATGAGATAAGAGAGTTTCTATTAACTTATTTAAAGAAGCAATTTTCTCAAGTTAGAAGTGATAGAAAGGCGATAAAATTAAGACAACAGGAAAAACACATAGAGTCATTGAAATTGATTCTAAATAAAGTTGATACAACCTCAAATGAGGAAGGGTTCATTACCCTTCCATCAGGGCTAAAAGTTCGTCCTATACTTCGTCAGTAAAACCTAAATCTCTTGCTTCTTGTAATTCATCGTATGGATCAATACCACATTCGGCATTCCAATAATCAATTTGTTTAGATAGATGGATATTCATTCGGGTTGAAATCCAAGGGGCGGGAGCTTTTGCATATTCACTGCCGTTAGCAGCAGACAGAATCCGCTGTTCCCCCCAATTATCTGGATTGTTTAGGTATGGATATTGTTCTACTAATTTTTTTGCTATTATAGGGTAGCCATCTCCTTTTACGCCTGCTATTCGGCTAATAATCCATTCATTGTTCATTGGTAAGTCAATACGTGCAGACCAAGAGTAATTCCTATCCTCATCATAGATAACAGAATGAATAGAACTATGATCTCCATATATTGCTACATTTTTTCCACCAATACTGTTAAAAAGCGTATGTTCTAGCATATCAATACTGCCGTTACCTGTATTATCTGTAAACTGTGCTGGAGAGATTGGAAAGCTTGTCGAAAGTACACAAATAGTGAGAGATGGTTCTTGTAAGCGTAATTGGTTAATGGTATTGATGCACATTTTTTGATGATGTTCAAAATTATCACGAATATATTGACAATCAATAAAAACAATAATGTTATTAATGTCTTGCAGTGCTGAAATAGCATTAATTACTAACGGAGTATCAGTTAAGTAATCTCTAATTCTGAATGCGAGTTTTTGCTTATTTTTTTCAAAATACATTGCTTGTTGGGTTACAGCTCGTTGCCTAGCAGATAATTGCACAACAGGAATAGCATATTGATGTTCCTCCACGAAATTGATCCATTCGTGAAAATTTGATGCTTCATTTTTTAGAGCAAAGCTTTTTGGGGAACTAACTTCTAGTTTATTCCATACGGAAAAATCAGACTTTGGTGGTAAATCTAGGATAAACGGACGGTTGTTAAATGCCGTTTCTATATTAGAAACGGCACGGTCAAAATCATATTGTAACCAATTATGCAGTGTGATTAATGGAATAATTTTATCTTTTCTATCATCAGTTAACTCTCTTAATGCTGCAATTTCAGCAACACGAGAGCGTAATGTTGGGTAATAATTAAATTTGTCAAAATTTATGGTATTCATAATTACTCCTACTTAGGTTGTCGCGGTGTAGCTTGTTGTAAGGTATTTTGCTGACTTTGATTCTGCATTAAAACAGTGATTGTGTATTGTTGGTTTTCAATTGTTCGTTTAGATATGTTCAATTCTGAGGTTAAACTTGAAATGGTCTGAAGCAACTCATCATTTTTTTGATTAAGTTCTTCTAATTTTTCTTCTCTTTTGCAATGTAAATTATAAGAGATAGCTGTATCAATAATATGCCCAATCCACAGCAACAATGCAGCTATCCAGCCAGCTAAAAGTAGATGATTTTCATTATTTTGAAAAATACCATAAGCTGATAATCCTGCTCCTATCAGTCCAATAAAATCAAAACCTTTGTATTTCATAGTATTATCCTACAGCGTCATTGCTCTGCTCAATTAACCAACCACTGCCTAATAAAATCAACTTCTTGACTTCAGACTCTATAGTGTTTCAATTCTTTGTACAGCTACACCAATAATTCTAATTTGGTGTGATTGAGAATTTAATCTTGGGAACATTGGATTTAGTGGAACTAATTCAAAGTGAGGTCTGCCATACTCATCTAAATCTCCCAACTCTTTATATTGTTTAAATGTAGCCTCATTATCATGATTTATAGCCGCAACAAAATCACCTGGAGATGGATAAAGTGTTGGATCAATTAACACTAAATCACCCTCATTAAAACGAGGTAACATTGATTTCCCCTCAATTCGTAAATAGAAAGAATCTTCAGAGGCTAGAATAGTACTTGGTATCATTTCATAGCCTTGCTCGTTATCTAATGTATTGATTCCTTTCCATAATCCTGCTTGTATTGAACTTAATAATGGATAAGCTCTTTGTGGTTTAATTGTTTCCAACGAAGCGTTCTTATCACCATATGTTAGCCATTCTTTTGATACATCTAAAAACTTAGCAATTGCATAGATATTTGCTGGAGATGGCATCGTTTCAGCATTAAACCATTTGCTGACTGCCTTTGGCGTTAGATTTAGGTGGTCCGCTAATATCTTACCTTTTCCTTTATCTGGGAAGTCTTTCAATTTACAGGCTAATGCCAATCTATCAGCAAACCCTTTTCTAATTTCTTCTTCAGTAATCATTTTCTAACCCTTATTGAACGATTGGTTCAATTATAAATAATCATTGAAGTACTTTCAGTTATGTTTTAATATGTACTTTATGTACAACAAAGGAATAAAATATGAAAAATTTAAAGAATCTTATTGACACTCTTAGTGTGAGTGAAGTCTCTGCAATTTGTGGTGTATCAATTAGAGCTGTTTATAAGTGGAGAACATCAAACGCTTTACCCAGAACTGATTACACAGGAGAAACAAATTATTCAGAGCGACTTGCTAAAGCACTTAATTATTCGGTAACGGCAGATGAAATCAAGCGATTTAGTAATCCAGCTAATTTTTCATAACTGTAATTTATCATCTAATTTCTTAGATAAAACCATAAAAAGCATAAGGAAATTATGACAATGAAAAAGACGATCATAGAAATGATTGAAAAAATTCCTGGTGGGAAAAGTGCTGTAGCTGGTTTTCTTGGTTTTACAGAAGCGGAGCTTAATAACAGGCTTTATCAAACTAAGGGACAACGCTTTAAAAACGAAGAGTTAATTGCGATTCAAAATGAATTTGGATTAACAGATTTTATAGATGAATTATGCCATCAGTCTGGGGGAGTTTTCCTAAAGATCCCAGTTGAAAGCGAAATTGATAATGTTGAGCTATCTTGCAAGCAAGTACATGAAATTGCAGCAAGGGGATTGCTGTATGAAGCACTAGAGAAAGCAATGACAGATGGTGTAATAACTCCTAATGAGGAGGAAAAGATTAGAGCAGCTTTAAATAAACATTTATCTGCAACAGCTAATTCAGTTGAATTGGCTATAGCTTTGTATAAACGGAAATAAAAAACCACCGTTGCAGCGGTGGTTTAGGAGGTTAAATGAACCAATTAATTAAAATTGATAATACAGAAATTAGACAAGACGGTCAAGGACGATATTGTCTAAATGATTTACATCGTGCGAGTGGTGGAAATCCTATTCACGCACCTGCCCAATTTTTTAGAACGAAATCTGCTCTTGATTTTGTACAAGCTTTGACCGATATGCAAATTTGCACATCGCCTATCAAAACAATAAAAGGTGGTATTGAACAAGGTACTTATGCTTGTAGAGAGTTAGTTTTTAAATATGCTGCTTGGATCAATGCTGAGTTTGAAGTAAAGGTTTACCAAGTATTTAATGCTTATACTAAAGGTGAATTACAGCCAACTCACCAAATCCCCCAAACATTACCCGAAGCCTTGCGTTTAGCCGCCGATTTAGCGGAGCAAAATCAAACATTAGCTTTAGAAAATAAAGAACTAAAACCAAAAGCCGCCTTTGTCGATCATTATGTTGAAGTCGGTACAAGTAAATCGCTGCGAGAAGTCGCAAAGATTTTGAAAATGCCAGAAAAAGCGATGATTGATCGTCTTATTAGCGACCGTTTGTTATATCGCCAATCAGGAAAATTATTGCCATTCGCCACAGAGAAAGTTAAGCCACTTTTTACGGTGAAAACGGGAACGGCTGAACACGGACATAACTATACGCAAACTCGAGTTACCGCTGAGGGTATGCGTTTTATTGCTGAACAATATGCAACGGAGTTAATGCTATGAGTATGTTATTAATGGTTAAAGCAATGCAGTGTAAAGTTGGGAATGCTACTCGTAAGTTGGTATTACTGAAATTAGCGGATAATGCCAATGATAATGGCGTTTGTTTCCCCTCTTATCAACATATTGCAGATCAGTGCGAGATTACTCGCCGCAGTGCGATCTCGCATATTGAGGCATTGATAGAAACGGGCTTTGTTGAGAAAAAAACACGCAAAACGCCAGAGGGTAACACCTCAAATTTATATATTTTACATCTAGATCAAGGTAGTGAAAATTCTGCACCACCTAGTGAAAATTTTGCACCAGAGGTAGTGAATAATTTGCACCACCCTAGTGAAAATATTTCACCAACCCCTAGTGAAAATATTTCACCCAGAACCAGTCACTCTATTAACCAGTCAATTAACCATAAAAAAACTACGCAAAAAAAGCCGACCGAACTTGAGCTTTTGTCAGAGTTTGGGATTACAGGACAGCTTGCTGAAGATTTTATTACGCATCGCAAAGCGAAAAAAGCACCGATTACAAAAACTGCACTGGAGCGCCTACAAAAACAAGCCGATTTAGCCGGTTTACCGCTTGCGGAGGTGGCGGAAATTATGATTGAGCGTGGCTGGCGAGGCTTTAAAGCCGATTGGGATTGGCAAGAAATGCCGCAACGTCAGCCTAAAAAATCAAAATTTGATGACAACGACGACAGCTGGTGGCGTGGCAAAACGATTGAGATTAGGGGGTATTGATGACGCGGAATTTTGCAAATACAGAATTGGCAGCGTTGGTTGGCAGTGAACCAGCCTATCAAGCCCCGGCAGGCAAGCAAGAAATCCCTCCGCACGTTGCTAAATTTGTCGATCGCTTATTTGTGCGATTAAAAGCGGTATTCCCAGCGTGGCAAGCGGCATTTGATGGCGAAGAGGGCTATCAGGAAGCAAAACGACTTTGGCTTGAAGCGTTGGTGAATAACGGTATTACCACCGCTGCTCAATTCAAGCGAGGCATTGCACAAGCGGAACGAGAGAGTAACCCATTCTTTCCTAGCGTTGGGCAATTTATTGCTTGGTGTAAGGCTGACAATTACGCTGAATTAGGTTTGCCTGATGAAGCGGAATTAAAGCACCGCTTAAATAAATTCCGTGCATTTGGCGGCTTTTACAACATTGAAAATTTTGAGTTTGCATCAACCGCTGAATATTGGCTAATCACGGAAATCGCCAACGACTCACGACAAAAAGAGTACACCGAAGCGGAAGAGAACGCGGCGATTAAAGAAGCGTTAGAGAAAATGGCAAATCGTTTAAAAAGCGGTTTTAAGTTGCCAGATCCAGTGAGAACAATCGCTAAAGAAAGCACTGTTAGGCCTTACACTCCGCAAGAAATAGCACTTTTTTTTAACCGTCCGGAATTAAGGTTTTAGGAGAAATGATAATGGAATTTGATAAAGATACCTACCGCACCCCGAAATATATCATCAATTATATCCGCATACGTTATGGATATTGGAATGCGTGGGTTGATGGCTGTGCTTCTCCGCACAATGCTGTGTTTGATAGCTATATTGGAAAATCAGGACTTACAGAAGATTTTTTAGACTTTGATCCGTTAGCGATTGTGGGTGATTTTGCCGATCACTCAGTTTGTTTTTTTGTCAATCCGCCTTACTCTAATCCGTTGCCTTACGTTAAACGTGCAGCGGAATTAAAAGAACTAGGTTTTTTAGTAGTAATGTTGTTGCCTTGCGATAAAAGCGTTGAATGGTTCAAAGTGATTGAAGAAAAGGCGACAGAGGTCATTGATATAACCGGTTATTATGACGAAAAAGGCAGATGGAAAAACGGACGGATTAGCTTTTTACACCCAACAGAAAATGTTGAAGTGAAAGGCAACAACAAAGGCTCAATGATGGCAGTGTTCGACCCGACAATGCAAGGCTTTGTTACCCGACAAGTCAGTTTGGATTTTGTGATGAAGTGTGGTGGGTATGGCAACTAAACAAAATGCAGACTATGCACGCTTAGTAGAACGGTGGGATTTTTATTTGAATAGTGGTTTTTTTTGTTGTGAATTGAATTTTGTTAATGATTGTCTGATGAAACACCACTTTAGTTATCTCTATTCTGAGATGAGACAATTTAGCCTTGTGGCGATGTGGTATGGATATACCCTTAAATGTGAATGTCATCCAGATATAGATGGCGTACTTGTAAGTGTGCATCGTATGGGAGATTTGAAAGAGGGACATACTGAATTAATCAATATCGTTTTTGGTTGTTATTTCCACATCGAAGAACTAAAAACCACGGACAAAGTTTATAAAAGAACCGCCTTTTTATTGAGGTTAAAAAGCCCAGAAGAGTTAGGGGTTGATCCTCGTTTTTTCAAGTTAAATGAACTAGAGAAATTAAGAATGGTTCAGGAAGAACAAGAAAAATTAAGAAAGGAGCAGCAAACAAGCAAAACTCGCAAAAGAAAAGGCGGGCTAAACGCAAAACCACTAAAAATAAAATGGGAATAATGGGGGTTAAAAATAAATTATGAAGCGTGAGGTGGGTATAACCCGTGATTATTGAAATGGTTAAAGGTGCTGGCGGAACATTTGTTGCAGCAGATGACATATATCTTCCAGCACTGCAAAAATTTAAAAATGGTGAGATATACGAAGTTGAGGTAAAGCGAACTCGCAACCCTCAATTTCACCGCAAAGTCTTTTCCTTTTTTAAATTTTGTTTTGAACATTGGGCCGCGGATAAAACAGATTGGAAGTATTTTGATGAAAGAAAACAATTTGACACATTCCGCAAGCATTTAACCGTGTTAGCAGGCTTTAAAGATGTGAGTTATACGATAGATGGACGGGTTCGAGTTGAAGCGAAATCGCTCAGTTACGGCAATATGGAGCAAGATGAATTTGAGCAATGTTACAACGCTTTAATTAATGCTGCTTTAAAACATATTTTCGGTAATACAACCGATCAAAACATCATTAACCAACTATATGCGTTTTTTTAGGGGAAGAGGAAATGAACTGGGGATTTATCTTATCAATGTTGAGTTGCTTAGTGTTTTGGGTGTGTGTTGGTGTGATTATATTTTGAGGGATGATAATGGCTAATTTAAGAAAGGAAGCGAAAGGGCGTGAATGTCAGGTGAGATTGCCTGGAATATGTAATCATAATCCTGAAACTGTTGTGTTAGCACATTTTAGAATGGCTGGGCTAAATGGAGTGGGTATGAAGCCTGATGACCTGTTTGGGGCGTGGTGTTGCAGTAGCTGCCACGATGAAATCGATCGCCGTACACGGCAAATGCCTTATGAAGATGCTCGATTAGCTCACGCAGAAGGGGTATTGCGAACGCAGGCGATATTAAGAACGGAGGGTAAGCTATGAGTGATTGGGTAGAACTCTGCTTGCCATATCCACCAAGTGTTAATCATTACTGGCGACATACACGGCAAGGACGGCACTATATCTCAAAAGCAGGGAGAGAGTTTAGACAAAAAGTTTTGAATATCTGTAACCAGTTTGATCCTATTGCAGGCACAGTACAAATGCAAATAGATGTGTATTACCCAGACAATCGAGAACGTGATCCAGATAATTTGCAAAAAGCCTTATTTGACGCACTTACAGCATCAGGAATTATTGAAGGGGATAGCAATAGAGTCATAAAAGATTATCGAGTAAAGAGCGTTGGCGTAGTAAAAGGTGGAAGAGTAATAGTTAAATTAAAGGAGCTAAGATGAGCAGAAGTATTGAGTTGTTAGTTAAGATGTTCGATCCTCGTTGCGTTAGTGCAGAGTCAATAGCAAGAGGTCATAGCACACTATACAAAGAACAAATCTTAGCAGCATTTGCACAAGCGGAAAAAGCAGCTTTTGTTGGATATCATCTCTTATTACTTAAATATCGGTTTGATCAATCATCAAAAGATTATCTCACTAAATACATTGATTTGTGGCTAGCGGAAAAAGGTGTTAAAGATGATTTTGCAGTAAAAGCATTAAATTATGTGATTGATAGATTAGCTGACATACCGCTACCAACACAGTATAAGCGGCTAAATGCACTAAGACGGCGATATTTACGATCACAATACTCTTTCACGAAAGACATTGATATAGCTAATCAAGAGGCTGGACCGGATAAAAACAGTAAAGAAGCTAGAGAGCTAAGAATTAATGTCATTAAGGAAATGCGGAAAAGCAATATTTGCCCTCGTTGTCATGGTACGGGTGAAATTGGGCGAGAGCAGAAAAGGGTTTGTCCATCTTGTGAGGGAAAAGGGCGGTTAATTGCGACAAACGATCATCTTATTTATTCAATCGGATGTAGCGGTGAGTACTTTAGATGCTATTTACACGCATTAGTTGTTGAGTTTGAGCAGTTTGCACAAATACAGATGAGCGAGGCGGAAAGTATTATTAAACAAAGATTGAAAGCAGAAACTGTGGATTAGATCACTGTAAAATTATCTATAATTTGTTATCCTCCTGATTAATTTTAATTAGGAGGATTTTTTATGCTAGGAAAAGTATTTTTGGTTTCAGTTTTAAGCTCTGTGGTATTAGTGGGGTGTTCATCAATACAGAAAAGCTATGATACAGAATTTGCTAAAATGCAGGAAATTTATAAGTCACACAAATGGACTGAAATTCCTATTAGTAGGGAGCAACTTGAGAAAGGAATACAAAGAATAAAAGATAGGATGAAAAAAGAAGGTAACGGGGATGATGAGCAATTTGATATTAATAATTTTGTAGCTAATACCTATGTTAGTGAAGTGATAAAAGGGGAATATCCTAGAGTTTGGATGTATGTAGTTATGAATGTGAATACAAAAGAGGGTAAAGTCATTTATGAAACATTAGGCGATATGGTTTTTAATTGTAGAAACTCTAATGATGATCGCATGGAAATTGCATATAACTTAGTGGATATGGGAAAATTATCAGTAGTAATAATAATGAAAGGAATGCATTTAACTAAGCCATCTTATGTAAATATTGATATGTATGGAAAAGGTAGGGCGTCAGATCATTATAGAGTGTATATGAGCCAACAAGATATTGATAAAGCAATGTCAATGTATGATAAGGAAAATGGGTTCGATTATAAGAAATATGCTTGTGCAAATAATTATTAATGTATAACTGTTGCGATATCGCAACATTTGTGGTGATATCACCATAATTTGATTTTAGTTGTGGACATATGTTCATAGTCATATTTAAACAATAAATCTTATTTCTGTGATTAAATTCAATATATGAATGCAATAATGCTTATTTTGATTTTTATTTTTGCTATTATAATTTTGTTAACTTTTTATAAAGTTGGTTATATGGATGGATTTTCAGAAGGGCAAAAAAAATTAATAGAAAAGTATTTGAAAGAAGCAGAAAATAAGTCTGAAATTGAGAGGGTAAGGGCTAAGGAACAGTTAGATAAATATACTAAATTTTCGTATAAGAAATTAAATGAAGATTTGTTAAAAATAAGAAGTGATTTTGATGTTGAGTATAATAAGTCTTTAAGTGAACTTAGTAAAGTAAATGATAGAATAACAAAAGGTAATGCAGAGATAATAAAATTAAATAATTTAAAAAATGAATATGAAAATGATATTAAAAATATAAAAGAAAATTTTAAGGATTCTTTTATTCAAGGTAGAAAGTGGTTGCTGGATTTAATCAATGAACGCTATAAAGTTAAAGACGAAATAGATATTCAAATTTTACTTGATAAGAAAAGACCTGCAGTGAAAGCAGCTGAAAAATTATCTATCATTCAAGATGAAAGAAGAGAAGCGTTAATTAAAATAAAAGAAATGGAATATCAAATAAAGATGTACGAAGAGTATTTCCCATTTCTTTTAGATTATAAGAATGAAATACTAAATGATGAAATTAGATCTTTTGATAAAGGTAAGGAATTTACTCATGACCCCGTTAATAATTTTTTATCTCCAGAAGAATATTCATCTTTAACATTAGAGCAAAAAAATCAATTAGCTTTGGATAGATATATTCAACGAAGCTTATCTAATGTAGAGATAGGTAGAATGTATGAAAGATATATTGGATATATTTATGAACAAGAAGGATTTAATGTTCAATTTTTAGGTATTGAAAAAGGATTTGAAGATTTAGGACAAGATTTGATTTGTTCAAAAGATAATAAAGTAATAGTTATTCAAGCTAAGTGTTGGAGTAGCAACAAAGTAATCAGAGAAAGGCATATATTGCAGCTATATGCAACAACATTACTGCATAAGTTATGTAATGAAAATAAGGATGTTGAGTATGAGAGTATATTATTTACAACAACCATATTAAGTGATTTAGCTAGGGAAGTTGCCAGTAAGTTGGGCGTAAAAATAAAAGAAAAACAAACTCTTCCTAAAGATTATCCAATGATTAAATGTAATATTAATAGAAATGGCGAAAAGATTTATCATTTACCATTTGATCAGATGTATGACAAGGTAAAAATATCTGCAAAAGATGGGGAGTTTTATGCAAAAACTGTTTATGAAGCCGAGAAAAAAGGTTTTAGAAGAGCATTTAAGTGGAAAGGATAAAAATTAGAATTGACACAGTCTAATTAAATATATTATATTTCATTGAAGGTGTCGTAGCCTTAACAACAAGCGGAAATCCGCACCCGATAGCATAGCGGTTTTTTTATGCGTAAAATTTGTGTTTCTCCTTTTTCTTTTCTCACGAATTGAACGTACACATCTATTTATGCCGAGAGGGCGGAGAATAAAAGACCCGAAAGGGGAATAATCCCAGCCTACTTGTTGAGGTTTACGAACCTCTTGGCACCTCTATTAGAGGGTTAATTTCGTAAATAAACAACAAGGAGACATTTATGTCTAACATCATCACAGCCGATTACAACGGCACTCAAGTTTTCTTCCAAGATGACGCTTATCTTAATGCAACCGCTATTGCAAAACATTTTAATAAATCACCAAGACGTTGGTTAGAACTACCAACTACAATAGAATATATTGATTTACTTAGCAAAAAACTAAATGTCGGAAAATCCGACATTTTAAAAACTACTCGTGGTGTAAATGGTGGAACGTGGTTACACCGCCGTTTAGCCGTTCCATTTGCTCGTTGGTTAAATGTTGAATTTGCGATTTGGTGTGATGAACAGATTGAACAAATTTTAATTGGGCAAAATCAGCAACAAAACGTATCTTTTCCTAAAACCGATACTATTACTCCAGAAGAACAACGTATGATCCAAAACGCTGTTACAGCTACGCACCAACGAACAGGAATGAGTTATGGGGAAATTTGGTCTAGAGTAAAAAATAAATTTGGTGTTGCTAAGTATGAACAAATAAAACGATCAGATCATCATAGTGCAATGATTTATATTGCAAGTATGCCAATAGTAAACCAGCCACTATTAATAAATGGACGAAATCTAGAAGAAACGCTATCGGTAATGGTCGAGCTATACGGCTATTGTTTACACGCTTATGAAATGCAAGAAAAGCTATCTCAACATCCTGATTTAGCAGATAGAATAGATAGCAAAATTGGTGGGCAATATCTCCATAATCTCAAGCACCCACTAGAAAACGCAATGACAAAAGCTAAACGGTTTATCAGAAATAACAGTGAGAAACTGACGATTATTAAAGCAGTAGATCATTTGTTGAATTAATTGACTAGTGCAAAAAATTGCACTAGAATTTCCCATACTAGCCGAAGTGTAATTTCATTGCATTTTGGCTTTTTTATTGGAATTTTTTAACCCCAATGGTTTTTAACTGTTGGGGTTTTTTATTGCCTCAAACAAGGAGGCTGAGGAATGAAAATGCCTGAAAAAGATCCGAATGTATGGCTCATTGTTTGGGCGTATATTCAGCAAAATTACAATGCCATCACAGGATTTGTGATGGCTTTTTTTATGTCTATGTTACGGGCTTGGTTTTTGCAACAAAAAAGTTCATATCGTCAACGGATATTAGATGGTGCGATATGTGGAGCATTAACACTCTCGTGTATGTCGTTATTAAATCATTTTGGCTTGCACGAAAATTTATCAACCTTTATCGGCGGAATGATTGGTTTTATCGGTGCGGAAAAGATAAGAGAGTTTTTATTTAAATTTATTGCTAAAAAGGTGAGCAAAGATGAGTAAGTTTAAATTTTCAACAACCAGTGAAATGAGGCTTGTCGGCGTACATCCTGATTTGGTTAAGGTGGTGCGTACAGCGATTACGGAATCAGAATTTGATTTTATGGTTATTGAAGGGAAACGTAGTAAAGCAAGACAAGCAGAACTTGTTAAAAGTGGTGCAAGCAAAACAATGAACAGTCGTCATTTAACTGGCCACGCAGTTGATTTAGCTCCAGTAACGCTTGAAAACGGCAAAGCGGTTATCGACTGGAACAACAAAGCTAAATTTAAAACGTTAGCCGAATTAATCAAATCTATCGGTAAGCGTTTGAATATTGATGTTGAGTGGGGCGGAGACTGGCGTTCGTTTTATGATGGACCGCACTTTCAGTTAAGTCGCAAAGCATACCCAGACAGGTGAGATATGTTCACAACAAATAAATGGCTATATGTGATAGCAATTATGACATTGTTACTTATTAGTGTCGCGTATCAATATCAACTGATAAAAAATTTAAAAAGCGAAATTGATAAACAGTCTGACACAATAGCGACACAAAGTGCAACGATTATCCGATTACACGCAGAGGCGGTCAATAATCAAAAGCTGACACTCGAATTAAGTAAGCAAGAATCAGAGGTAAGGAGCAAATCAGATGATGTTATCAAAAACATATCAGCAGATGACAAAGCCAGTGATGCGTATAACAGTGTTGCTCCTAAGTCTATTATTGATTTCTTGCGCAAGTAAGCCAGTAACAATTGTTCAACCCAAAATTCCTGCTGTACTAATTAGTTATTTAGATCGTACTGAGTTTAATGGTCGTACTTACGGTGATGTCGCACAGTATGCCGTTATTTTAAAGCGTGAACGTGATATTTGTTTGAATCGCATTGATCGCATTCGTGAGTGGCAAGTGGAGAAAATGCAGAAGTAATTATGGCGAGAGTGAATTGGAAAGCACTGCAAGTTGAGTATATAAAAGCCTATGCGAAAACGGGTGTATCAATTCAGGCGTGGTGTGAGAAAAAGGGAATTAAGTATGCCACAGCAAAACGCTATATTAAAAAGCCTGATACCGTTTTTAATGATACAAACTGCGAAATAGATAATCAAAACTGCGAAATAGAAATTCAAGATAAATCAGTAGCTTATGAGGAAAATTGCGAAACGAACTGCGAAACAAATTGCGAAACTGCGAAACCGTTCCTCCAAACTGCGAAAGATGAAAAGGGGTTATTTGTTTCAGGTAACAATTTAGCCGTTAAACACAGCGGTTATGCCCGTTATTTTAAAGATAAATCCATTTTCGATCAGGTTGTTGATTTTAGCTTAAAAGATGAGATTGATTTAATGCGTCAGCGTGCGGTGGCAGCGATTGAAAGTGTAGAAAGATTTCAACTCGAGCTAACACAATGTGCGTCAGGCGAAGAGCAAGAAAAGATACTTAAATTAATTAAGTCAGCAGAGCAAGCATTGGATAGAGCGGTAGCGAGAATTGAGAGTTTAAATAATACCAATTCATCAATCCAACTTACTTTAGAAACGATTGAGTTTCGCAAAGCCCAAACTAAGGAAACGTTGCTAAAAGCAGATAAATTGGCGCAAGAACTCAACATTAAGAATAACGGCAGAAATACTGTGCAGTTTTTGGATGACTTTTAATTATGCGAATTATCTATCGAGCATCACCGACATTTAAAAAAGTCCATCGGTCTAACGCATTAGTAAAAGCCATTCGAGGTCCGATTGGTAGTGGTAAATCGGTGGGGTGCGTAAAAGAGATGTGGCGAATTTGTTTGAACCAAGAACCGAACGCACAAGGCGTGCGTAAAACACGTTGGGCGTGCGTGCGTAATACTTACCCAGAATTGAAGGGAACAGTAATTAAAACTTTTCAGGCGTGGATACCTCCCGAAGTTTGCCCGATTAAATATGACAGCCCCATTACTGGCAAATTAAACATTCCGCATCCAGATGGTAAAACCAGAGTAGAGGCGGAATTTCTTTTTCTTTCAATGGATAAGCCTAAAGATGTGAAAAAGCTAATGTCATTGGAATTAACAGGCGTGTGGATCAATGAAGCGCAGTTTTTGCCTGTTTATTTAGTCACTGAAGCAGTTACTCGTACAGGGCGTTATCCTGAAAAGAAAAAGGAGGAGGGATTTAATGGCGCGACCTGGAACGGAATGATTATGGACACTAACTCGCCTGATGATGACCATTGGTGGTATCAATTTGAGCAAGGTGTAGATGAAGAAACAGGGGAGCCATTAAAGCCTAAGGGCTGGGATTTCTTTGTACAGCCTGGCGCGTTGGTTGATATTACTAATACACCAGATAATGCCCTTACAGACGAGTTAAAAGAGATGCTAGAGGAAGGGCAATATACCGATTATTTAGGGCATCGGTTTGTGGCTAATCCGTTAGCGGAAAACGTAGAAAATCACAAAAAAGAGTATGGTTATTGGTTTGATAACGTACAAGGTCAAACATTAAACTGGATTAAATCAAGAGTGTGTAACGAATTTGCAACCGTTCAACAGGGGAAACCTGTTTTTGTCGATCATTTTAATAAATCTCTCCATGTTGCCAAAGATAAGCTATTGCCTGTTAAGGGATGGGCGACTTATATCGGTTTAGATTTTGGTTTAACGCCTGCAGCGATTATTGGACAGATTACATCATTTGGGCAGCTAAGAATCACTGACGAAGTCGTGGCAACTGGAATGGGGATTGAGCGCTTTATTCAAGAACAATTAATCCCACTTATCAAGGCAAAATATCAAGACTGTGATATTCAAGTCATTGGCGACCCTGCAGGTGTACAACGCGCGCAAACAGATGAAAAAACGTGCTTTCAAATTTTGTATGAAAACGGCTTAAATGCGATGCCAGCAAGCAGCAATTCAACGATAGCAAGATTAGAGGCGGTGCGGTGGTGGTTATCAAGATTAGTCAATAAAGGGCAGCCAGCTATGTTAATCAGTCCGCACTGCAAAACTTTGATCAAAGGCTATGAAACAGGCTATGCGTATAAAAAACTTAATGTTGCTGGCGATGAAAAATATACTGAAAATCCAGATAAAAACCGTTATTCACATCCACACGACGCTAATCAGTATTTATGTTTGAACACCATGCCGGACAAAATTAGAGAACAAATTATCAACATCAAACCACAATCACCGTTAAGCAGCAAAACAGGATATTAATATGGCAACAGCAGAAGTGAAAACGCTAGAGGGCTTTGGCAGCGAATTACAAAGCTTATTATACGAACAAATGAAACAGCGAAAACCGATAGCGGAGCGTTGGGTAAAGGATATGTATCAATACCGCAATCAGTATGAAAGCGGAACAAGTAGCAATGGTTCAAAAGTATTTGTTGGCTACACTAGAAGTAAAACCGATGCGTGGACGGCGCAAATGACGGATATGCTGTTTCCGTCTGATGATAAAAACTATGGCATTCAACCCACTCCAATCCCTGAAATTGCGACGCTCGCCAAACAGCAAACAGAAACGCCAGATGTAATGATGGCCAGACAATTAATGCAGCAGTCGAAAGACGCAGCAGAAGCAATGGAAAAGTTAATTGATGACCAGTTACTTGAATGTGATTATGCTGCAGAAGCACGTTTATGTTTGCATTATGCTGCCGTGCTAGGGACAGGTATTTTACGTGCGCCGATTGTAGAACTAAAAGAGAAGCGCTACTACCAGCAAGCACCAAGCGGAGAGTGGCAAGCGCAAACAGAAAGTTATTTAGCGCCAACAGCAAAAGTGGTTTTAACGTGGGATTTTGTCCCTGATATGTCTGCGCCAACCCTTAATGACTGCTTGTTTGTGTTTGAACGTAATGCGCTCACAAAAAAAGAATTACAAAAGTTATTAAAACACCCCTATTACTTAAAAGAGAGTATTACCGCCTTACTTGAAGTGGATGCAAGCGAAACACACAATTCAAGCAGTGATTTAGATTCTTACAATGACACATTGCGGGAGCTTTCTGGCTTAGAAAAAATCGTCAATGACAAACGCTATGAGTTATGGACGTATCACGGCAATATCCCCACCTCAATTATTGAAGAAGCGAACCAACAATTAGAAGAGGGGGATAAAATTGAGTTAAGCGAAGAGCAGCAACAACAAGATGAGATTAATGGTGTGATTGTAATGTCGGGTAACGGCAAGATTATCAGTGTTAACGTTAATCCACTTGATTTAGGGGAATTTCCTTATTCTGTTTATACTTGCGAACCTGATGCTGCCTGTTTGTTTGGGTTTGGTATTCCTTATCTTTGTCGAGACGCACAAGAAATCTTAAATACTGCTTGGCGAGGCATGATTGATAACAGCGTGCTAACGGTGGGCGATCAAATTGTCATTAATAAATCCGTACTTGAGCCTGCCGACGGGGAATGGGAAATTAAGCCGAAAAAACTTTGGACGACAGCAGGAAATGCAAGCGTAGCGGCGAGTGTAGAAGCGCAACGTGCATTTGGCGTATTTCCATTTCAGTCACGTCAAGCCGAATTTTCTAACATTATCCAAATGTCGAAAGCCTTTATGGACGAGGAAAGCGGATTGCCGATGATAGCACAAGGCGAGCAAGGTCAAGTTACGCCAACACTAGGCGGAATGTCAATGTTGATGAATGCGGCTAATGCCGTACGAAGACGGCAAGTTAAAGAGTGGGACGATTCAGTAACCAAGCCACTGATTAGACGCTTTTACGAGTACAATATGCAGTTTAGTGATGATCCAACGATAAAGGGCGATATGCAAATTATTGCGCGAGGGACATCTGCTTTGTTGGTGAAAGAGACGCAAACGGCACAGATTATTGACCTGTTAGACCGCTTTGGACAGCATCCTGAATTGAGTCAAGCATTTGACTGGTATGATGGCTTAAAAACCTTAATGCAGTCAATGTCTATGGGGGCTAAAAATATGCTTATTCCACGTGAAGAATATGAGCAAAAACTCCAACAAATGCAGCAAGCACAAGCACAGCAGCCGCAAGATCCAGCGATTATGAAAGCTCAAATGGAAATGCAACTTGCACAGCAAAAACAACAACACGAATTACAAATAGCTCAACTGAAATTAGAATCAGAGCTAAAAATTGAGCAAATGAAAGTGGCGATCAAAGAGAAAGAGCTTGAGATCAAGCTGATGGAAATCCAAGCCAACCAACAACATTCACAACAAAAACTACAAGTTGACAGAGAACTAGGACAAGCAAAACTTACAACCGATTTACAGCTCAATACAGGCAAACAAGCAATGGAAATGCAGAAATTTAAAACAGAAGTTGCCTTAAAGAATCAACCGCTGACGAATCCAACAGGCAACTATGGATTAGAACAGTAACATCAATTTACCACCAGCAACCGCCATAACGGCGGTTTTTTTATGCCAATTTTCGAGGGAATACTATGTTTTATTTAACTAACGAACGCTACAAAGAAATGACCCAACGTGCTTATGGGAAGAAAGATGCTGAAGAATCACCATTATCTTATATGAACTCAGAAGAAATCAGTCGTTATTCCGCACAGCCAAAAGAACAACAAGGCGTATTAGCCGATACAGCTGATGCCTTTCAAATGGGCGTTGGAAGAGGGGCGAGCGATTTAAGCCGTTTAGTGGCGATTGGTGCAAATAAACTTGGCTGGAGTAGCGTAGAAAGTTGGTTTAATAAAGTAGCTGATGCCTCTGCTAAATATGCTGACAGTCAAATGAATGAAATGTCGGATGAGATGAGAACGGCATTAAATCAAGATGTAACGGAGGATCCATCTGCGTTAACCAATATTCGTTGGTGGGCTGGAAATCTAGGCTCAGTGTTGGGAAGTGAATTAGATACCGTGATTGTTACGGCCGCGACACTGGGGACTGGTTCTGCTGCTTATGCAGGTGCAAAAACAGCCGCTAAACAAGGGGCGAAATATGTCCTCAAGAAAGAACTTGCAGAGAAAGTGGGGCAAATTGCTTTTAATGAGGCGGTAAAACGAGGCGCAAGTCAAAAATTAGCAAGAGTGGCGGGTTTTACAGCAGTTCAATCTGCCATGATGGCGGGTTCACGGGCGAATCAAGTTAGGGATGAAATGCTGAATTTATCCGATGATGATTTAGTGAACAATAACCAATTCATGCAGGATTACACCGATCTTTATCAATCAGAAGAAGGACAATTAATGAATGATGATGAGCGGTTTGAAGTAGCAAAAAACAATTTTGTTGCCAAGGCTTCACGAAATGCTGCTTTTAATCCAGCTTCAGTCTTGAGTGATTTGGCGACTAATGCGATTAGTGGTCTTGGTGGTGGTTTTATGGGTTTAGGTAAAGCCGCTAAAACAGTAAAAGGCGGATTACTTAAAGGGGCACTAATTGAAGGCGGAACAGAAGCCATTCAAGGTGTTACCGACCAAATGGCGGTTAATACTGCAGCAAAAGAATATTACGACCCGAATCGAGAGATTACAGAGGGAATGGCAAGCAATGCGATTCAAGGTGCGATTTTGGGAGCTGCTTTTGGTGCACCAACAGGCGCATTAGATGTTTATAGTAATAGACGTGTATTAAATAATGCTAAAAAGCAGTTGTTAGAATTTAAGTCAACGGGGAATGAAACTGTAGATCAGTCATTACGCAGTTATATTGATATGATCAATCAACAGGCAAACGATCTCGATGATTTAATCTCACAAAGCCGTTTTAACGCCCATTACACAATGGCGCAACGTGAAGCGAGAGCAGCTAATATAATGGCTGACTTAAATCAATCAACAAACCAACCTGATTTATCTCAGTCACAAACTCAAGATGCGGTTAATACATTTACGCAAAATCATACCCCAATACAAACTTCCGCCATTACAGAAAATCAATTGGGTGGAGTGGATGAAGTAGATATTGGGAATGGAAATTATCAACCAATCTCTTATGCGGTTGTCGATGCGACTAATTTAATGCCAGCACAGAATAAAGCGGATAATCAATTCAGAGACAGGAATCGTGTAGCAAGCTTGTCACAAATTAATGAGATTGCTAGAAACCTTGATCCAAGAAAACTATCTGCTAGTCCCACTATGGATATTGGAGCGCCTTTATTAGCTCAAGACGGATCAACGATTATTGCTGGAAATGGTCGAACAATGGCATTACGGCAAGCATATCAACAGGGGTTAGCTAATAATTACAGACAATATTTATTAGATAATGCTGATAAATTTGGTTTATCGCCTGAACAAATTTCTCAAGTCGCCAATCCTGTTTTAGTAAGACGTTTAAATGTTCCAGTGGATATTGCTCAAGCCGCAATTCGTTCAAATGAACAAGGCGGAATGCGTATGAGTAACCTTGAACAAGCTAAAGTGGATGCACAACGTCTGCCGAGTATGGATAACTTTTATATTGGTGACAATGGAAATTTAAATAATCCAAATAACCGGAATTTTATTCGTCAATTTATTCAAAACCAACCAGAAAACTTGCGTAATGAGCTATTAGATAGCACAGGCAATTTAAGTCAGACAGGCGTTCAACGGGTTAGAAATGCGATTTTGTATCGTGCGTATGGCGATACAGAAACTTTATCAAGAGCAGTAGAGAGTACAGATCCAGGTGCAAGGAATATTATTACCGCTCTTACTAGAGTGGCGCCAACGGTAGCACAAGCTAAACAAGATGTAGAGAGCGGAAGATTAAATAATGAGGTAGATCTATCGAGTGATATTGTGGCTGCTGTTGAAAAATATAACCAGCTTAAGCAACAAGATTTAAATATTGATGAATATTTAAAACAGCAAGACTTTGTTAGCGACATCACGCCAGAAGCAAAAGAAATCTTACAAATATTTAATGAAAATGCTCGAAGTTCAAAGCGTATTGCAGACATTTTAAATAATTATTATCAAGCTGCGCAAAAACAAGGAAATACATCTCAAACTAATATGTTTGGCGAGGTGATGTTTGATAGAGAGGGTACATTAGTACAAGCGAAGAATGTACAAGATTTATCCATAGAGCAATTTGATAACGATAATGCCAACAAATTTAGCCGTTCACCAATGAAGTCAGTTGAAGCCAACATCAAACGTGGTCGAGAGGCAATGAACAAAGCAATAGTCGAGAAAAATAGCGTTCATCGTGCAATGTATAATCATCAATTAGACGGTTGGATTGATTTTGAATGGGGAGATGTCGGTCGATTATTACCTTCTGGAAAAACAAAAGGAGCTATGGGCATTGCTCATATTATCGAATCAAGAATGAGAAAAGATAATATGAGTTATCAAGATGCAGCTTATATGCTTACAGATAGGGTAATTGATACTTTAGCTAAAGGACAAACAAGCAAGATCTATGAAAGTGGAAATGTAAAAAGTGTTTTTGTAGAACACAATGGAAATAGAGCGACATTAATTAAACGAGCAGGATCAAATAGTTGGTTGATGAATGCTTTTGAGTTAAATCCAGATGAACAAAGAGGAAGTAACGATCCTGATTTGCCTACGCATAACTTGCCTACACGTCAGCGTCAAGCTATGGGAGCTGGATTTGATGAAACTATAATCAATAATAATGATGAAATCAATAATGATGATATTCGTTATTCAAAAAATAATAATGACGACACTTATCTTGAATTAGCAAAACGTTATGAACAAGGCGATAAATCGGTTGAGCCTCAATTAAGAGAGCTTGTTGATGAAGTTGCAAGGAATAAAGGATTTGGTAAACCTGATTATCGAATGTCGCACGAAGCACCAAATCGCTATGATGATATTTCTAAAAGTATTGATGACTTATCTGCGCTTTATCCAGATGATTTATATTCTTCGCAGGGGTATCACTATTACGGTTCTGGCTATGTTGATATGGACAAAGAAGCGTGGCAAATTTTACGCCGTGTAAAAGGCAATCCAGAAGCTGAAGTTACTATTTATCGAGCATACCCAAAAGGCACAGGAGGTACTATTACTAATGGAGATTGGGTAACAATCGTTCGTGATTATGCAATAGAACACGGAGCAGGACCTTTACAAGGTGATTATGAAATTGTTAGCAAGAAAGTAAAAGCGAAAGATGTGTTTACTAACGCAGATTCATTATTAGAACAAGGCTATGATAATGGATTATCTGAGGTTGTTAATAATAAGAAAAAAATCAAACTTGATGAATTAATAACTTATGATGATAACGGAGAAATTATACCACTTTCAAAACGGTTTAATGCGAGAAAAAATGATGTTCGCTACTCAAAATCTAATAGCAATGCTATAAAATCATATGATAAAACACATCTACAAACCCTCCTTTCCAACATTTTAAAACCAGACCAATTATCCAATGTTGATATTGTTACAGGGCAAACTGCGCCAGAAAATGTGCGTCGATTTATCCGTGATGGCGTTGAAGGTTGGTTTAATCCAAGAACAAATAAAGTTACTATTGTTGCCGATAATATCCATGCAACAACCAGCATGAGCAAAGAGGAACGCTTAGCATGGGTAACATGGCACGAATTAGGGCATTTGGGTGTTAATGTCAGATACCGTGCAGAGTATCAGGGCATTATGGAAAAAGCACGTAAGCATAGCGTTGTTAATGCAATGACCCAAGCCATAATGGAGGATAGACAACGGTTTACTGATGAACAAGGTAATTACGCCGACCCAGCGGCAACCAATAAAAATATCGCCACAGAAGAAGCCTTAGTTGAGCTATTAGCTGCACACGAAACAGGGAATTTTGACGAGTTGCGTCAACGTTATGGAGTGAAAATCAACACATTGCACGAAAAGAATTTCAAAGCGTGGTTCAAGATTATTGCTGATAAAGTACGCCAATTAATGAATCGTTTATTCAATCGACCATTTAATGAAATGACCGATCACGATTTAGTGAGATTACTTGGTGGCATTAAAGAGGGAATTAACGGGAAACCTACACCACCTAATGGCGGTAAGCGTTTTAGTTTGAATGAAAGTGTAGATAGTGATTTTGCTAAAGCGGTGGATAGGGCAGTACAAGGCAAGGAAGTTTCTGGTTATGTGAATGTGGGCAAAACACCAACAGTATTGAAGATGTTAGGATTGCCTGATGTTAAAGTTACTATTCACGGTTCAACGTTTAAAAAAGTGATTGCTGGAAAACATAGAATTACAGCAGAGATGTTTAAGCAACTGCCAAGAGAAATCAATAATCCTGTTGCAGTAATGAAATCACAAACAATAGAAAATGGTTATGTTGTTTTGACAGAGCTTAATGAATATAGGAATGGAAAGAATAATCCTGTTATTGCAGCATTGCATTTTAAACAAGATAAAAACGGTGTAGAGCTAATTAATATTGCGAGTGCATACGGGAAAGAGAGTTTGTCTTCATTACAAAAAATGTTAGATAAATCTTTGCTTTATTGGAACAATAAAAAAGGGACTGATTTTGTTAATACCTTTGGGCTCCAATTGCCCGCATATGTATTAAAAAATCAATCCCCAAAAGGTTATCAATTTGCTAGGACAGTCGGGCTTCAATTGCCATCATCGCTCACTAGTGTTGATAACCTTTCTGCTTTAAATATTAAAACAGAAGATGACTTAAAGCAATATGTTCCCGAAGTTAAATTTTCAACAGCGACCGCTCCATTAGAAAATGCATTTGATAAGATTGGCTTAGGCAGTAAGAAAAGTACTATTGAACAAAGTATTGATAATTTCAAACAAGCTAAATCTAGAAGTTTTGCTGAATGGAAAACGTTAGCAAGTGAATGGGGCAGAACGGCTAATACGGCTATTTTTGATTCGCTTGCTCCAATTAAATATTGGGAAGATAAGGCTGGTGTGACAGATCATACTAAATCTGGCTACACAGCAGCACGTTTAGCTGCAGGCTCAGGATCGATTGCGGAGGCAAGTATGTTACACGGCTTGCCAGAATGGAAAGACGGTATTATTCAACGCAAAGCAGGGACGACTAAAAATGATGCGTTATTAGGTATTATGGAATCTCTTGGCAATGATATGAATGATTTTTTAGCGTGGGTTGCTGGTAATCGTGCTGAAAAATTAATGGCAGAGGGGCGAGAACATAATTTAACAGTTGAAGAAATTACCGCTTTAAAATCACTCAACAAAGGAAAAGAACAAAAATTTGAACAGGCACGTAAAAAATTAATGGCGTGGAACAAATCGCTACTTGATTTAGCGGAACAGGCAGGTTTATTCACTAAAGAAGATCGTGCTAAATGGGAAGATCCAGATTGGTACATCCCGTTTTATCGTGAAACAGAAGATGGAGATGTGTTAGCGCCTTTTAAGAATAAAGGATTAGCTAATCAAAATGCAGGCATTAAACGATTAAAAGGTAGCGACAAAGCGACAGCAGACTTATTAAGTAACATTATTACTAACGCAACAAAATTGATAGATGCCTCAGTGAAGAATGATGCTTTAACAAAAGCGGTCGTGAACTTAGCTGATACTGATGTTATTACCGTGATTGATAATCGAAAATTAATGCGGAATAAGCAAGGAAAAGTTGGTAATGATGGTGGATTAGCAGTTGTAAAAATTAAAGGACAAGATTATCTAATTGATATTCACGATAAAGCATTATTTAATGCGATTACTTCGGTGGATCAAAAGCCTCTCGATTATCCTGGGCGTAAAATTTTTGCAGGAGCAAAACGTATATTAACGGCGACTGTAACCTCTATGCCTGACTTTATTGTACGTAATTTCTTGCGTGACTTAGTACAAGCGGCTACAACAGATAGAAACCATATGCGATTAGGGATTGACTCATTAAAAGGTTTGAAAGAGGCATATAGTAAAGGCGGTGTATCAGTTGATTTAATGTTCTCAGGTGCTTCTTTTGGACACGGTTATCTTGATGCAGGCGATCCAAAACAAGCAGCGGAAAATATCCGTAAACACTTGCGTAAAAAAGGTTACAGCAAGTCAGACATTGACGGCTATATGAAAACGGTCGTTTGGTCTAAAGATCAATTCACTAACCTTTTAGATAAATATCAACATCTTAATTCTGCCGTAGAAAATGCTAACCGTATCGCTGTGTATGAAGCTGCATTACGTAACGGAAAGTCTAAAGCACAAGCCGCTTTAGAAGCGAAAGATTTAATGGATTTTTCGATGAAAGGAAATGCAAGAATTATTCGCTATGCCGCTGATGTATTGCCATTCTTTAATGCTCGGTTACAAGGGTTATCGCAATTAGGTCGTTCATTTAAAGATAATCCGAAAACCTTCGCCAAACGTGGGGCGATGATAGCTTTGACTTCTGTTGGATTAGCATTGGCGAATATGGGGAATAATCGTTATGAGGAATTGCCTGATGAAGAAAAAGACAATTATTGGCATATTTTCTTAGGCGATCAACATCTACGCATACCAAAACCTTTCGAGCTCGGTGTCGTTTTTGGCACCATACCAGAACGTCTATTAAGAACCACTTTAGGGGAAGATAGTACAAGTAAATTAAACGATAGAATATCTGCGGCAATTATCAATACGCTATCTTTAAATCCTATACCCCAAGTGATGAAACCTATTTTTGAACTTTATATGAATAAAGATATGTTCACTGGACGAGAAATCGAAAGTCTTTCAGATAAGAGGTTTATTGCGTCTGCTCGTTACGACTACAATACCTCATTGACGGCCAGAGAGCTTGGTCAAATTACAGGTAGTTTTGGTATTAGCCCTAAACAGCTTGATCATCTTGCCAGAGGGTACTTTGGTACGCTGGGAATGTATGTGCTTGGAATGAGTGATTATCTGCTTAGACGAACAGGTGATTATGGTGTACAACCAGATAAGAATATGAACGAATATCCTGTATTTAGCGCATTATGGGGAGGGAATATTAATGTTCCCCGCAGATATACCAGTTATATGAATGATTATTATGAGTACCTTAATAAGGTTACAGAGATTGTTGCTACTATTAATAATTATGAGAAAAAACGAGGTATGAAGCAGGAAGCAGAGCGTTTAAGAGCAGAGAATCAAGATTTATTGCGTAATGCGCCATTGCTTAATAAAACCCAAAAAGAAATTAAAGGTATCAAAGGGGAATTAGATTTAATTTATCAGGATAGAGTAATGAGTGCAGAGCAAAAACGCGCAAGAATAGATCGTCTATTAGAAAAACGTAATAATCTTATTAAGATGGTAGCTGAAAGAATCCAGAAGGAGGATTATTAATAATATTGACAACTGCAAAAAATGCAGTACAATTTTCCATACTAGCCAAAATGTAATTACTTACGTTTTGGCTTTTTTATTTGAGGAATTTTAATGAAATTACAAAGTAATGCCGATAGATTATTATTAAAGCGTGAACTGCAAAAACGACTTAATGATTATTATCAAAATTTAGCAAGAGTCGGATTGAGTACACAAGATTATGATGTACTCAGAGGACGAATTGCAGAATTAACCGAATTAATTGATTATTTAGATTTAGAAGATAAAGATTGAGAGAGCCACCTTTTACGGTGGCTTTTTTATTGGAGTTTCGCTAGCCACATCAAGTCGCTAGTAAATAAACCTTAATTAGCCGCTGCAAGCCGCTATGGAGAAAACACAATGGAAAATACAGAACCACAAGCCTTTGACGAAAACGCCGCTTTTGAACAAGCCGCTAATGAAATGTCGGAAAGTGGGAATGTGAAAACTGACACATCTGACGCAAATAACAGTCAAGAGAACTTGCCTGATCAGCAAGAAAATCTCTCTCAGGAAAAGACACCAGAGGATTTACCGGATTGGCTTAAAGATGCCTCAGAAGAAGTCAGAGAAAATGTAAAACAGCTGGAAGCTGAAAGAAAACGCTTTGAACATATGGCAAAAAGCCAACGAGGTCGTGTTGGAGCGTTATCCAAAAAATATCAACAAGCAAAAGCTGCACTGGAGCAACTTAATACTACACAAGGCAATCTTGATGAAGATATTGCACGGTTGCAAGAAGATTATCCAGAAATGGCGGAAGTATTGTCCCGCATTGTTGCTGGACAAAACCAACGTTTAGCAGCGATTTCTAAACCGTTGTCACAGATGGCAGAAGCGAATGTACAGGATTTAGCTCAACAGGAATTAGACGGCAGTATTGCCCTCGTTTCTGAAGCCATTCCTGATGCTGAACAGATACTTGGCGATCAAGGTTTTCACCAATGGGTACAAGCACAGCCCAGAGGCGTACAAGCCTTGTTTTATTCCGACGATCCGAATGATGCGATTTATCTGTTGAGTGAATATAAAAAGCTGACATCTGTTAAACAAGAGCAACGAAGTAAAAAAACACAACAATTATCGGCAATGAGCTTGCCTAACGGGCGTAATAGTCCGAAAGGCGGTGTAGATGAATTAGACGAAGATGCACTATTTAATCGTATTGCTGATGATATGAAACGAAATAGATAGATTTTAAAGGAGAGTTAGTATGGCGACAGGTACTACTAAATATGGCGATATTTCACCACGCACACAAGTTTATGCGGTAGCTCAATTATTGAAACACGCTGAGCCTATTATTGTGTTAAATAAATTCGGGCAGTCAAAAGGCATTCCGCAAAACAAAGGTCAGAAAATTAAGTTTCGTCGCGCGAAACCATTTTCACCTGCACTTACCCCATTAACAGAAGGTGTGCGTCCTGATGCACAGAAAATGGTGTATGAAGATGTGGAAACCACCTTAAAGCAATATGGGGCGTGGACAGAAATCACCGATGTGATTCAAGATACGCACGAAGATGCCGTGTTAAAAGACATTACCCAGTTATCGGGGGAACAAGCTGCAGAAACAACAGAGTTATTGACGTGGGGTGTGATTAATGGTGGTACTTCTGTTGTGTTTGCCAATGGAGCAGCAACCAACCAAGTTAACACACCGTTATCCCTTGCCGCATTGCGAAAAGCAGTTCGCACGCTCATGAATAATCGAGCAAAGAAAGTCACTTCAATCTTGGATTCTTCTATCAAGATGGAAACAAAACCAATTGAAGCGGCTTTTATTGCGGTTTGTCATACTGATTTGGAACCAGATATTCGTAATTTACCTGGTTTTATCCCAGTAGCGCAGTACGGTACACGTTCTGTTGTTTCACCAAATGAATTTGGTACGATCGAAAATGTCCGCTTTGTAACCAGTGCATTATTAGCACCAACAATAAATGCAGGCGGTGCGAAAGGGACAACTTTATCAACAGGTGGTTCGAATTCTGATGTGTATAAAGTCGTGATTTTTGGTCAAGATGCATTCGGTACTTGCCCATTAAAAGGGAAAGAGTCTGCGGATATCTTAGTGCGCAATCCAGGCAAGCCTGAAAAAGGTGATGAACTAGGACAAACCGGATCGGTTGGTTGGAAAACGTGGCACGCTGCGTTAATCCTCAATCAGGCGTGGATGACTCGCATTGAATGTGCGGCATCTGCGCTTTAATCCTGCACCTTAACCTAAAGCCCTCTTCTTGAGGGCCTTTTTATTGGAGAAAACGATGTCATATCCTTTTATTAACCTTGATAAAGCAAAGAAAGAAGATCTAATCGCTCATTTAAAAGATTATTGTGGTATTGAAGCGAAGAGTGGCGAAACAAAAGAAACCTTAATTGAGGCAATTCTTGAGTTTGAAGACTTAAACGGTTACGTCCGCCCTTATGAATTGATGCCAGCTAGCGTGAAAAATGCAACGGTGACAACACAAGTGCCAGTATCAAATGATAGCAGTGATTTAAATACCTATCCAAAAGTACGCATCAAAATTCAATCGTCTGAAAAGTTTGACGGGCAAGATGATGTACTTGTTTGGATCAATGGGTATTCATATCAAATTAAACGTGATACAGAAGTGGTTGTGCCTGAGCCTGTTTATATCTTATTGAGAGATTCTAAAACAACGATTTACCAACAAGAGAAAGACGGTTCAGTAACTGAAAAAATTGTTGCGAATTACTCCATTCAATTTTTAGGGCAAGTGTAATGAATTTTTTACAACTTGCGCAGCGTTTACGTCGTGAGATAAGCGATACAGGAGACGGTCCAGCTGGTGTAACGAATCAAAGTGGGCGTAATTTAGAGTATGTAGATGCAATTAGAGAGGCCTGGTCTGATATTCAAATTATTCGGCAATGGTCTGATAATTTCTACGCATCTCCTTATAGCAAGGATAACTTGCAATTGCTTCAATCCTCTATTGATACCCCGTTTATTCCCGAATATCTGCATTTAGGCATTGTTTATTACGCACTAGCCAATAAAGCACTATCACAAAATGCACAAGAGCTTGTATTAAAAGCACAAGCAGAATGGGATAAATACCTAAGCCTACTTTGTCGTGATTACTTGCCTACTGCAAAAATAGGACAGCAAAATGGCTAAATTACCCAATTTTTCTTCACAATTTATTGCGATGTCAGGGGGAATGGATTTAGCAACACCGCCGATCGCAAAAGCAAGTAGTGAAGCAATTATTGCATTAAATGTACAACCGTTATTTTCTGGTGGATTTGCACGTATTGAGGGGTATGAGTGCTTAGATGGTAAAGTAACTCCATCTGACATGGTCTATTACTCTGTTGTAACTAAAGAAATGTTATCGCCAGATCTTATTGGGGTGGATTTTTTACTACAAGGAAAGCCTGCACAAGTCATTGACGTTGAAGATAATCTCATTACCTTTGTCACCTTTCCGAGTATAACGTTATTTGTTAATCAAACATTCAAGATTAATCAACAATCTATCACGGTCTCTTATGTCACTTCTTCAATTGGCGATATTAATAAACACCGTGAATATATGGCGAAAGCGTTTCAGCTTGGGGTTGATTTAACAAGCCCTGTAACAGGTGAAAATGAAATAAGAGGCGTTGTTGAATTAAATAACAAATTAATTGTTTTTCGTGATCAAGCTGAACAGTGTGGCGTGTTTGTTAGTGATGAAGAACAAGGATGGAGAGCCGCACCTAAAACCTATAAGATTGTTTTGCAAATAACGGCTAATGCGGAATGGATAGTTGATAATGTTGCTTTTACAGTAGAGGGTGTGAGTACAAAAGCATTATCTGTTAATGTTGCTATCGATAATAAAACAGCTACACTTATTTCTCATAAGCCATTTCAGGCAAATAAACAAATCAATATCAACAGTGTAAATGTAGCCACGATTACAGCTTGCTATGAAGTTCAGTTAACAAAAGGCAACTATTTTGAAGTTATCTATCATAATTTTTATGGTGGTGTAGATACTCAATATGCGTATGCGTGCAATGGCAATGAAGTTATAGAGATCCGTCAAGATGGATCAATTATCCCTATTACTATTAATACCCAATATCCTCAACATATTACCGTTCACAAAAACCATCTATTTGTTTCTTTTAAAGGTGGACAAATGGGGCATTCATTAGTCGGTTATCCAACAAAATGGTCAACGTTACTTGGTTCAGAACAATTTGGTTTAGGGGATGAAATCACAGCCATTTCTTCTACCGTAGGAGGTGTGTTATTAATTGGGTGTGAACATAAAATAGTGGCGTTATACGGAACAACAAGTGATGATTGGGTATTAAAAGAGATTTCTAAAGTAGGGGTACTTGCAAGAACACTGCAATCGGTTTTTGTTCCTATCGCAATTAGTGCAAATGGTATTACAAGAATAGACCAGACTGAACAATTTGGCGATTTTAAATTAAATGAACTTGATGCAAGCCGCAAATTAGGTTTTACCTTGCTAAACAATAAAATTAGTTATTCCTCAAAACAAGCGAATAAAAATCAAATCCGATTTTACTCAAGTCTTGGATCACATTTATGCGTCATGTTATTACCAGACGGCAGCACAAAAAGCACTTATTTTAATTATCCAAATCCATTAAAAGGCGTTTGGCAGTCAAATAATCATACTTACTTAGCCTTTGATGACGGTAAGGTTTATCGACAAAGTGATCAATGCTATTCGTTTGCAGGTGAACCGATAGAGTGGCTAATTAAGATGGCGTTTAACCATTGTGGCAGTCCAACAACCGTAAAAAGTTGGCATTCAGCTGAATTACAAGCGACAACGGAGGGAGCTTATCAGTTAAAGTATCGTTACGATCTTGATTACAACGCAAATTACCATTCCACACAACTGAATAAAGATCTTGCAATTTACGGCGGTGGCGGACGCTGGAATGACTCTTTTTGGAATAACTTCTTATGGTCGGCGGAAGATTACTCAACACCAACTTTCCCATTAACGGGTTATAGTAGGAATATTGCGATTTCATTTTCTGGTAATCAACCCTATACCCCTAACTTTGAGCTAACAGGGCTTATTATTAATTACATTACAAGGAGATTATATCGTGTCTGATGTGCAAGATAAGAAATGGTATAAACGTACCCACGAATTTACACCTTATACCAAAGCAGACGGTAAAGCGGTATCAGATGAATTTGACGCAATACAAGCGTCATTTGAACGTATTCCAGCGATGCGAGATGATGGAAAAGGTTTTGCGGTCGCACCCATTATCCCAACCCCCACAGAGAATAACCATCCAGTGCCTTATGGTATGTATTTAAGCGGAGTAAATAATATCCAAGAAAACTGTGTTGCTGTTGAACAAATGAAAAATGCCGTGCAACAAAATACACAAACTGTTGCTCAAAATACTCAAAATGTTGCCAATAACACACAAACTGTTTTGGTTGCAGAACGCAATGTAACGAATAAGGAACGTTCTGCGGTAGATGCGGAAAATATGGCAAAAAAATGGGCATCTCATCCTGAAAATGAATTAGTGTTAGCGGATAAATATTCTGCCTACCATTATGCGATGAAAGCTAAAACCAGTGAAATAGTTGCAAACCAGTCAAAACAAAGAGCAATACAAGCAGAGCAATCTGCTAATGACAGTGCTTCTACTGCAACGCAAAAAGCCAGCGAAGCGGAAAGTTATATGCAACAAGCAAAACAAGCTGCATTTGGACGAAATAATTGGAGTGATATTACTAATAAACCACAATTTATCTCTGAGGAAAATAACAGGTCCAAAACCGATTTTGCTACTCCTTTTGCGGTGAATACTGCTTATGACAAAGCTGTAGATGCCGACAACAATGCTAACAACCGCGTCGCCAAAACAGGCGATACGATGACCGGCACACTCTATTTTGCTAGAGCGAACGAAACTTATCGTGTGGGAACTTGGGATTGGCGAAATGTAATAAAGATCAATGGTGATGGCTTAATCGGTAATGAGCAAACAGCAATAGCATTTAACAACAATGGTAATTTGCATTTGGGCGGATCACGAAATGGCAAATGGCGCGCAACTTTGCAAGAGCGTTTTTTGGAAACAAGAAGTATTGTAACTGCCAATGCTGGGTCGGGTTCTTATGTAGATCAATATAGGAATAATGATGCACCGTTTTTTGTTGATGCTTCAGGCTCAAATGCAAGAGATGTTTATTTTCCTTTTATTAAAGGTCGCGTACGTTCAACAAATCAATACGGTACAGCGTTGTCATTTGGTTATGTAACTAAAGGTGGAGGTGGCCCTGATGGATTTGGTGCAGGTATTGTGCATCTGATAGAAGGTAATGGCAGTAATTGGAGATGGGAATTTAAACACGGTGGTGATTTTAGATCGGCGGGGGATGTGGTGACCTCTGCTGGGACGTCGTTAAATGCACTGAATAACAAAGTCACTCAATTACAACCGTCGCAAAATCTAACGGGGAATGGCTGGTGCCGTTTATCAAATGGGATATTGTTACAGTGGGGTAGTGGCAAAGGTTCGGGAAAACAACAGTTTCCTATTGCTTTTAGAACAATTTTTTCAGCGGTTTGTTCGCAAACGTGTCAAGGTAATGCTAACTCTGATGTTGATTTGTTCTACAACAATACGCATGTTTGGGGCAGGCATCAAACTGCTATTCGTTATTTTGCTATTGGAGTGTAGCATTAAGACCGCCAATGGCGGTGGCGCGGAATTTTTCCAGCACAATCGGTGAAAGGCGAATTGTGGTGGCTTGTTTGGTTGGGGCTTTTTGTTTGCCGCGCCGTTTTTGTTGATTTTTTACGGCATCAAATTCAATTTTCATTACAGTAAGAGAAACAGGGGACAACAGTGTACTATTTCGACCAAATAACTTGTAATTTTTATCCTGCAGAGGGGGCAGAAAGCTACTATCCGGATGTCGATTTTTCGCAAATGAAACAGGTGGATGAAGCCACTTTTCAGCGCATTATCAACGGCAACGGCGCACGCGCCGCCGATGATGACGGCAATCCGATTTTAATTCCAAATGCGCCAAGCCAATACCATATCTGGAACGGCACAGAATGGGTGATTTCTGGCGAAAGTGAGGTGGGGTTGCTTACCGAACAACGAAACCAAATCCGCACACAAATCAACACCAAACGCGATGCGTGTGTAAACGGCGGTGTGTATGTGCCGGAGATTGGCAAATGGGTCGATACGGATGAAAAAGGGCGGGCCACGTTGGTAGAAATCAAAGCGGATTTCGATTTAAACGGCAAAACGGAAGAAAACGGCGAGCCACGTATTTTCACCCTGATTTGTGCTGACAACACCGCTCAACCGTTAGATTTTGACAAATTCAAAGCGGTGTGGAATGCAGCGGCGAAGCTGAAAGAATCGATGTTTGAAAACGCCTATATGCACAAAATTTTACTGGAGCAGGCAGAAAAACCGCTCGAATATGACTGGTCGATAGGTTGGGCAGAAACCTTTGAGGAGCATCAAAATGCACAAATTAAGACAACTGAAACAGAAGAGTAAACGTTGGGCTTATCACGTTTTAATAGCGATTGACCAACTTTGCAACGCCTTGACCGGCGGTGGTGCAGATGAAACCTTTTCCAGCCGTTGTTACAGAAATGCGATGTTGAAAGACTCACCAAAAAAGCGGTGGGTCTTTTTTTATACACTAATTAACGCTTTGTTTTTTGATAAACAACACTGCAAAGAAGCTTATCAAAGCGAAGTATTACGAAGACAATATCCGAGTGATTTTAAGGAGTAATTATGCCTATCTTACAATCTATGACTGAAGCGGTTCAGAAAAAGAATGAACAGCCACCCTCTACCTCTATGACTACAAATGTGGCGAATAATTTAGCGAGCAATTCATTATTAATGCAAAGTGCTGCACAAAAAGGACAACGTTATGCCGCAGCAAGAGGGCTACAAAATTCAACAGTAGGTGCTGAAGCAAGTCAACGAGCAATGATTGATGCAGCAACACCAATTGCACAGATTGATACACAAAATCAATTTGTTGCACAACAAGCAGGATTAGATCGAGAACATCAACGAGGAATGACGCAATTACAAGCAGATTTAAATTACAGTAATCAAAGTAGATTAAATCAAGCACAAAACCAATTTGCTGCAAGTCAAGCTGCATTAGATCGCAGTCAACAAACTAACCTAACAAAGCTGCAATCAGATTTAAATTACAGTAATCAAAGTAGGCTAGCTAATTTACAACATCAAAATGAAATGAATCAACTTAATGCGCAAGTGTCTGCAAACACCATTGGTAAATCTATCGACTTTGCACAACAGATTACTAATAACTTTGATGCTCAAATTGCAGGTATTTTACAAAATACGAATATGAAAGAAGCTGATAAACAAAAAGCGATTACGCAATTAAAAGCGAGTCGTGATTCTGAGTTGCGGTTTATGAGTTCATTTTTTCAAGCAATACCGACAACGAAACAGAGATGGTCATCATTTCCTAATCTCGGGGTACCAACCATTAATATTAAGTAAGGAGTAAATTATGGCATTTTCATTTTCAGATGTTTGGAACAGCGTTACTGGCGCTTTAGGTGGAGCATCAAGTTGGCTGGAAAATAACAAAAACACAGCTAATCTTATTGGTAATACGCTTATTGGAGTAGGCGGATATTTCGCTCAAAAAGAACAAGCAAAAGACCAGATGAAAGCATTGCGCGAACAAATGGAGTTACAACGACAGTTAAAATCGGAATATTCTGCTGTGCCAGATGTAGATACTACGTATAACAGCTTAACAGTTGGTGAAAGCCCATCATTAGCAGGTGGTGGAATTTTAACTGAAATGAAGAAGCGAGCTGATGAACGGAGGATCATCTAATGGGATATAACGATGGTGGTTATGGAGGATTTGGAGCCAATGCTCATAGTGGAAGTGGTAAAAATAGTGGAGCAAATGGAATTAGCCATAATTCGGGAGCCTCAGGAGGAGATGGTTTTGGAGATGGGCGACATCATGATAGCGATGGCGGCTATAATGGAATTAGATCTGGAATAAGTCGTTCTAAATCTAACAACAGTTATGGCTCAGGACGAAATAATGATAGCTACAATGATTTTGAAAGTGGAAAATCGCTTTCAAAATCAAGAAGTAATGTATCAAATGCTGCAAGAGATTTGCGAGATACTGTTAAATCTTTGACAGGAGGTAAAGGGTCTTCTTTAGCTGGCGGAGAGGAAGATGAAAGTGGATTATTGAGCAAAAATATCAATGACATTAAAGATGAATTGCATTTTTCAATGGATTATGCCTTATCGCCGTATAACAAGGATTTTACGAGAGGAGAATTTAATAAACTTTTTGGCTCCGGTGTTAATGATGCAGTGAAAAGTGCTGACAGGCGTTTTGGGATTGGTGTGGCAACAGATTTAATGTCGCCAGTTGCTGGTGAAATGGCATTTAATGCGTTATCAAAGTTTTCGCCAACTGCAGGAGCGCTTGGTGCAGCAGCGGCACAAAAAACATTATCAAGTTTAGATAGGTTTGCGGATACCTATAATCCGAAAGTGACTAGTCAGGCAGCTCAAGCCGTTTATGATGCTGGATATAATCAAGCAATGAAAGTGGCAAAAGATGCTGGTACTGGGGTTATTGGTAACGTATTAGGTGGAGCATTAGATGTTGTTACTGGTGGTTTGCCAATTGGCACAACGATCAATAATGCAGCAAATCATTATCTAGGCAGAGAAGCTGTTTTAGATAAATATGGAGATATCGGTACAGTCGCACAAGCTGAACAAAATCGACAGCAGGCAATGAAAGAAGCGAGAGAGGCTGAAGCAGAAAGACGAAAAATTGACGGCTCAAACCAAGGCAATTACGGCATTCTCAATCAAATGACTGCACGTCTTAATACAAACACACAACCAGCGGATAAATGGCAGCAATTTAATGCAACTTTGCCAGCATTAAACCATCTTTGGGATAGCATCACATTCAAACCAACAACTTAAGGAAAAATTATGGGTATCTTAGATTCAATGACACAACAAGCACAAGCTAACCAACAACCACAACAAGCAACAGAACAAGCTATGCCACAGCAAGAACAGCAAGGTAGTATGGCGCAGATGTATCAAATGTTGATGGAAAACTCGATCAATGCAATAGCACAAACTGCAGAAGAACGCATTAAACAGAAAGGACCGATTAATGGCTGTGCTGATTTAATTGCCACAGCGATGGTGAGTAACTTACAAGCTGCTCAACAAAATGGTAAAACGATACCGCCACAAGTGCTAATGCAAGTAGCGAAAGATCTTGCAATGCAGCTATTAGCAAAATTAGGTGTACCTGAAGAGCAGCTGGATGATGTGTTAATGGATGTATTGTTAAAAGCGATGGAGCAATTTGGTGATATGTCGCAAGGTTTAATCTCTAAAGAAGAAGAGAATCAATACGTCCAAATGTTGCAACAAGTTACACAAGCTGCTCAACAACAAATGGGAGCAGGGCAACAAGCTAACAATCAACAACAAATGATGCAATAGGAGTAATTATGGGTTACGGTGGGATTTTGGCTGCAATGGCGGCAGGGTTAGGAACAGGCATTGTTAAGAATGTAGAGAACGGCTGGAAAGAGGAAGCTGCTCAAAAAGAAATGGATTGGCGGTCTAAAGAAGCTGCATTAAATAGACAACATGATTTTGAGTTAGAAGATAAGCGATATCAAAACGAGATATCTAAGATGGCAGTACAATCTCGATATGATATAGCTAAAATTAAATATCAACATCAATTAACCAATAATTCCCAAGATAAAAAGGATGAGGATGTTACTAATGGTATGGATGCTAAATTAAAAGTTGTCGATAATCTTAATAGGATTATTAATAGCAACGAATCATCAGACGAACAGAAAGCTTGGGCTATGGAACAGTTACCACAAGCTCAAAAAGAAGTTGAAATTTATCGAGATGGTGCCGCCTATCAAGATGTTTATAACAGAGCACCAGCAGGGATGAAAGCTGTAATGGAAGCTACATCAGGAATAAAATCTGCTGGCTATAAGCAATGGCAAGATAATGAAAATAAAAGGATCGAGCAAGAAAAAATAAAAACTGAACAAGAAAATGCGGCAAGACAAAAAGCTCAAGTATTAGCTAGACAGCGAGCTGCTCAACGTGCTGAAGAGGTGACAATAAAAGCATACAAGTCTTCAAATACTAATCCAACATCATCTGGTTGGTCTTGGACTAACTACTATAATCCTACTGCAGTAAAATAAAACCTTTAATTTACTGTATTGATATGCCCAACGTAGAATGTATCTTGTGACCCCAAATAACCGGGATGTGCAGTATCAATTTCTCCACACGCCATCTCTTCCTCTTTTTTACGCTCTAGCGCTTGTACTTGGGCTTCACTGAGAATAATGCCTTGCTATGCAACCAATTTTTCAAGGGCAATTAATCTCTGCTTCAAATTGGCTAGATGATGGCGTAACCAAATAGAACGTACACCACCAGCTGACACAAAGATGCCTTGTTTGCGAAGTTCATTGCTTACTCTGACTTGTCCAAACGCTGGATTATCAAGAGCAAATTTCACGACAGCTTGTTCAACGGCTTGTTGATAACGATAGAACGTATCTCGGCTCAATCCCATCACTTTACAGGCTTGAGAAATATTACCTAATTCTTCAGCTAAATTAAGTAATCCGATCTTGTGTTTAATGAGAGGGGTGAGATTTATACGGAGGCGAAAGATGGCGAATAAGGTTTATTTAGCCTTGTACAAAGGCAATCGTGAAGGTAAAGGTCTAGCCGTTTTAAAGGCTAGAATTGGAGATTATCTCACCAGAAAACTCACTAGATGGAAATATTCACATTGTGAAATTGCTGTGCAACGTTCTGAGACTTCTATCTCTTATTGTTGTTATAGCTCATCTATCAGGGATAAAGGAGTTCGTTGCAAGATCATTGATTTAGAAAGTAACAAATGGGATTTAATCCCCGTAAATATTACAGAGATGGAGGTCGGAAATTTCTTCAGAAGAGTTAAAGGAAAAAAATACGATTTTATAGGGGCATTAGGTGTAGTATTCAAAACAAAAGACCGATCAGATCGATACTTCTGTTCAGAATTTGCAGCAGAATTACTAGGGTTAAAAGAGGCGTGGCGTTTTTCGCCTAATGATTTAGCGGCAATTTTTAAGGGGAAAATGTGATGAAAAAATGCACTGCAGTGATGAGGGGGGGGGATTTGGCAGTAATTTTTATTAGATCGTGCCGTAAGGAGTGTTGTATGCAGAGAAGATTTTAGTTATACGTTTGGTTATACGTATAAAAGTATGTATATAAAATAATTATAAAATCAATGAATTAGATTGTTTTTCTAATCCCTCTCTCACCGC
>NZ_JTJP01000013.1:0-77834 GCF_001678575.1 Gallibacterium genomosp. 1 | reverse complement strand
GTGTTGAAAGTAGAAATCTACAACTTGTTGTTTAAAGTTTTAGTTATATTTGGTCATAAAAAATCTGCACCTCTATTGTTGGATAATAAGTCCAACTTTAGGGGTGCAGATCATAGATAAGGCTTTTTTGACAAAATAAAAATCGAAATTGGATTATTCTGCTTCAGAAAGATCTAATTGCTCCGGAGAAAGAATAATTCCGGTTAAATCCGCATATACAAAATCTTCCGGTAAGAAAGAAACGCCACCAAAGTTAACAGGAACATCCACTTCACCACTAGTCTGTTCATCTGCAGAAACCGGAATAGGAGCCAATGCCTGAATACCGATATTGATGTTTTCCAACTGGTCAATTTGACGTACTGCACCATAAACAATAATACCTTCCCAGCCGTTATCTGCGGCTAATTGAGCCAATTCAGCATCAATCAACGCTCGACGTACCGCACCACCACCATCGATTAATAACACTCGTCCCTGCCCTTCTTCTTCCAACATCTCAGAGATTAAACCATTACTTTCAAAGCATTTAATGGTTGTAATTTTTCCTGAAAAAGCTGAAACGCCTCCAAAGCTAGAAAAAATCGGGTCTACAACATCAACTTGATCCAAGTAAATATCGCAAAGTTCTGATGTGTCAATTCTCATCGCATTTTCCTTTTTTCAAAATGAACCGGGATTATCCCAAACAAAGTCCTAAACTAAAAATAATATTAAATAATAGTGCTAATTTAGCCATTTGTGCAAGCATTGGACGTAATTGCAGAGCATCTTGATGATTCATCACAAAAACAGCGTGTTTAGCTAATAGTGGGAACACTAAAATAAAAATAAAACTATACCAGTGTTGAAAATGATAAAGTGCAAACAGCAATGCAAACAATGCAGCCAAAAAAATCAGACTAATATGATAATAACGCCCCGCAACAGCACCGATTCTCACAATTAGGGTATTTTTCCCAGATTTTCTATCTTGCTCAATATCTCGTAAGTTATTGATATTTAAAACAGCAACAGCTAAAAGTCCAGACATCATTGCCGGCAATATCATTGCCCAATTTAAAAGATGTGATTGCAAATAAAAAGTACCGCACACACCGAGCAATCCAAAGAAGATGAAGACAGATACATCACCTAATCCCATATAACCATAAGGTTTTTTACCAACGGTGTAAGTAATGGAAGCAATAATCGCCAAAATACCCAACACTATAAATGCCAACACATCATTCCACGTTTGGCAAGCTACTGCAATCAATGCCACACCGGAAATCATACTGGCAAATGTGACTAGAATTAATCCTAACCGCAATTGGGAAAATGTAATTGCTCCTTGTTGAATCCCACGTAATGGTCCAATTCGTTCTATGGTATCTGAACCTTTTATATGATCGCCATAATCATTGGCAAAATTGGACACAATCTGCAATAAAGTTGCAGTAATCAATGCCAATAAAGCAATAGTAGCATCAAATTGATGATAGTAATATGCCAATGCCGATCCAGTAACAATTGAAGCGATTGCCAATGGCAACGTTTTCGGTCTTGCGGTTTCAAACCACATTTTGCATTTATTTGATTCCATTATTTCTCTAAATTTATTTTATAATCATCTCTTATTTCTTAAACAAGTTGATAATTTTACCTGAATTCCTTTAATTGTAACTACTTATTTATTGGCATAACACAAATATGAGTATTACCTTACAACCAATTGCTACTATTTATACGCCCTATAGTGAAAAATTTTCTGTTCCAAGACAACCTGAACTAGCACCACACGGTAAAGGTATTTTGCAATTACTTCCTCCTTATAATGTGCCGGAAGCTGTTCGTGGCATTGAGCAATTTTCACATTTATGGTTGATTTTCCAATTTGATCGCATTACCACTGATAAATGGTCACCAACTGTACGTCCACCTCGCTTAGGTGGTAATGAACGCATTGGTGTTTTTGCTTCTCGATCAACACATCGCCCAAATTCGCTTGGTTTATCCAAAGTAAAATTGGAGCGAGTTGAGATTCACGCACAACACATTTTATTACATTTAGGCAGTGTTGATTTAGTTAATGGCACACCGATTTTTGATATTAAGCCTTATATTGCCTATGCTGATAGCCAACCTGATGCTGATTCTGGCTTTGCCCAACAAAAGCCAACTCCCCAATTACAAGTTGAATTTACTTCTTTAGCTCAACAGCAATTAACTGTATTTAGTGTCATTTACCCCGATTTATTGCCATTAATCCAAGAGGTTTTACAACAAGATCCACGTCCGGCATATCAACGCAAACAACTTTCCGAACGGATATATGGAATGACGCTTTGGGACATTAATGTGCAATGGCGAATGAAAAGTAAAAATCTGGTTGAAGTGTTAAACTTAAATAAAAAATAACTACATAAAAATGGGGAGATTTTGATCTACCCATTACTTTGTTATTTTTGACTACAAACTGCAATAAAGTGCATTTTGTTTTGTGGATCATTAAAAAAACTGAACATTTTCTTAAAAGTTTCTCGATTTTCAGAACGCAATGCATTGCGCACAAGTTTTAATGTTCCCAGTACACCTTCGTCATAGAGCATTCCTTTAGGTGATAACAATGTCATCTCACCAGAATAGGTATCAACATTGCTAAAACCAGCTTGCTTAAAGAGATCTTTCCATCCCTCTTTAGTTAATGGTGTAATGCTGACATTAATCACCTCACGTAAAGTTGCTAAAATTTGAGCCTCATTGTGTTCCAACAACATTACATCGTGAGTTAATAAAAAACCACCCGGTTTTAATACTCGGAAATATTCCGTTACCGCTTTACGTTTTGCTTCTAACGGCAACATTGTTAACATTGCTTCATTAATTACAATATCGAATGAATTATCTGCAAACGGCAATTTCATTGCATTGGCACGCTGTACGTGAATTAAATCATCCAATTTTGCTTCACTAATATTCTTCTGTGCCTTTGCTAACGCCTGCTCATCCAAATCCACACCTTCAATATGACAACCGAACCGCTCAGCTATACCTATTGCTGTCGTCCCCATATTGCAGGCAACCTCCAACACTTTTTTATCTTTATTGAAATCACCGTTTGCAATTAGCCAATCTGTCCCTTTTTTACCACCCGGACGTAAACGCGTTTTGCCTAAACGAGCTAAAAAATTATGCCCAATTTCATCTTTTTTCATTTTCTTTCGCCTTATAAAACTTATCTAGTTCCATAAACAACAATAGTTTTACCATGTGCAGAAATTAAGCCTTGGTCTTCCAACATTTTTAAAATTCTACCTACCGTTTCACGAGAACAACCAACCATTTGCCCAATTTCCTGGCGAGTAATTTTAATCTGCATCCCTTCCGGATGTGTCATTGCATCCGGCATTCTCGCTAAATGCAATAATGTTTGTGCGATACGACCAGTAACATCAAGAAAAGCCAAATTACTCACCTGCTTTGAAGTGTTTTGCAAGCGACGTGCTAATTGCGAGGTCAAATACATCAAAATTTCAGGATTAACCTGAATCAGTTGACGAAATTTTTTATAAGATATTTCAGCTACTTCGCAGGTTGTTTTCGCTTTAACCCACGCACTACGCACTTTTACATCTTCAAATAGACCAAGCTCACCAAAAAAATCCCCTTGACTCAAATAAGACAAAATCATCTCTTTGCCTTCATCATCTTTTACTGAAACCGCAATAGAACCTTTAATTAAATAATAGAGCGTTTCAGCTTTTTCACCAGCATTAATTAAGGTGCTTTTCGCTGGATATTTATGAATATGACAATGTGATAAAAACCACTCCAACGTAGGATCCGTTGTTGTTTCTTCTTGTTGTACTTCTATTTCTTCTTTCATATCCATACTGCCACCAACACCTATACAAATTACTAAAATGACAAAATTATAATGTTATAGCATATTTCATTTATGCTGTGTTAAAAATTCCCGTTTCAATTTCAAATCAAGCGTTTGATGCAGTTCAGACCAAACAATCACCACTTCCCCCGACTTAATCTGTTTTAGCAAACGAGCTTCTTTTTCTGCTAGCGTCAACTCTCTTGCGCCATAATCCGTACCTTCACGTAAAATAAAACTCTGCGTAATATTATGCAGTGCCGTTTCACTTAATTGTTGCCAAGGAATAATCATAATTAATCAAAAATCGATTCAACTAACTTCCACTGCGTTTCAAAATCCTGACTTGACAAATGCCTAAAATTAGAACGCACATAACGCATAAACTGCCCCTCACATAATAATACCAAATAACCGGCAATAGCACGTTCATCCATTTTAAAACCTCTGCCCTCACGCAATTTTCGCATTTGTAATACATTAACTAATTGCAATTCTAAACGATCAAAAAAAGTCGCCACTCGCATTTGCAACGATTTATCTTCAAACATCAATGCATGCCCAGTTAAAATCCGAGTTAATCCCGGATTTTTCTGAGCAAAGGTCAACACCATTTGCAAAATATCGTGTACTCGTAATTTAGTATCCGTCTGCATTTTCATTGATTGTGTAATTCTCTGTAACAGTACTGTTTCAATCTGCTCAATCAATGCTTCAAAAATTTTTGTTTTACTCGGAAAATAACGATATAACGCTGCTTCCGATACACCAACCGCTTCTGCTAATTTTGCCGTAGTAATCCGTTCCATTCCTTGATCTGAATGCAGTAAATGCGTCACAATCGCTAATACTTGCTGGCGACGTGCTTCTATAGAACGTTTTTCAACCTTTTTCTTCGGTTTATTTTCCTGTATGACCAAATCCACCGCTGCCTCTTTCTGTCTGCTCAAAATCAGTCACAATGTTAAATTCAGCTTGTACAACAGGCACAAACACAAGCTGTGCAATACGATCTCCAACTTCTATCGTAAAAGGTTGTTGACTCCGATTCCACGCAGAGATCATTAACGGCCCTTGGTAATCTGAGTCAATTAACCCAACCAAATTCCCCAATACAATGCCGTGCTTATGTCCTAATCCGGAACGAGGTAAAATCACCGCCGCTAAATTTGGATCTCCAATATAAATGGACAATCCGGTCGGAATTAACTGTGTTTCACCAGGTTGTAACACTATTTTTTCTTGAGTCAAAGCTCGCAAATCAAGACCAGCAGATCCTTCAGTAGCATAAGTCGGTAACGGAAATTCATTGCCCAAACGGCTATCAAGAATCTTAACATCAATTTTCTTCATTATTTTTCTTCTCTGCTTGATAAAGTTGAATAATATGTTGTACTAGCTGTTGTGCCAATTCGCTTTTATGGGCTAGCGACAACGATAAACTACCTTGTCGCCAGAAAAGTTGCAATGCATTATTATCACTGCTAAAACCTTGCCCAGCGATTGAAACATCATTAGCACAAATTAAATCTAAATTTTTACGCACCAATTTATCTTTTGCATAATTTTCAACATCTTGCGTTTCTGCGGCAAAACCAACCGTAAATGGACGTTGCTGTTTAAGATGACCAACATCAGCAATAATATCTGGATTTTTCACCAATTTTAGTGTCAATTCTTCGCCCGATTTTTTAATTTTTTGCGTAGCAATTTCAGCTACACGATAATCCGCAACAGCTGCACAACCGATAAAAATATCATTCAACACTGCTGCCTGCATTGATTTCTGCCACATTTCTACCGCTGTTTTTATCCAAACTACATTCGCGCCATTCGGTGCAGCCAAATTCACTGGCCCACTGATTAATGTCACTTCTGCACCTTGTTTGGCAAAAGCTTCAGCAATCGCATACCCCATTTTCCCAGAACTATAATTGGAAATATAACGCACCGGATCAATCGGCTCTTGAGTTGGGCCAGCAGTAATCACTACTTTGATCCCTTGCAACGGTTGCTCAGTGAAAAACTGCTGTGCTAATACTTCAACAATTTTCTGTGGTTCAGACATCCTGCCTGCTCCAACGTCACCACACGCCTGCACACCACTGTCCGGTCCAATAATCAACACACCACGCTGCCGTAAACTATGCAAATGTTGTTGAAGAACTGCTTGTGCATACATCTGTTGATTCATTGCAGGTGCAATCGCAATTGGTACTGCGGTCGCTAAACAGAGCGTTGTTAACAGATCATTTGCTAACCCCAAATTAAAACGGGCAATAAAATCCGCCGTTGCTGGAGCAATCACAACATAATCTGCCCATTTTGCCAGTTCAATATGCCCCATTGCTAATTCTGCTTGCGGATCAAACAATGAATGTGACACTGGATTAGTAGAAATCGCTTGTAATGTCAGTGGAGAAACAAAATGAGTAGCGGCATCGGTCAATACTACACGAACTTCCGCCCCCTGTTTACGCAATAAACGAATCAACTCAATAGCTTTATATGCTGCAATACCTCCAGTAATGCCAAGTAAAATTCGTTTATGTTGAAGAGATGAATTCATTAATTGAACGCCTTAGAACATCAAAATGAAAGATACATCATTTTACTGAATATTTGTCACCCTGCCAAATTAAGCACCGCCTATTTTCACTGAAAAATTTTTATATTTTCCGATCCTGATCGTAAAAATGGAATCTTGTCACAATTATCAATATACGAATGATTAAAATAACACTATTTGCAATAAATGAGATACAAGCAATGACAAGGTTAATGCCACGTGAAAAACTTTTACAACAAGGCGCCGAGAAATTAAGCGATCAAGAATTATTAGCTATTTTTTTACGCACCGGTTTTAAAAACTGTTCAGTTATGACATTGGCTGAAAACAGCCTACATCATTTCGGATCTCTACGAGAATTATTGGCAGCTTCAAAAGAAAATTTTTGCGAAGTCAAAGGGCTAGGTATAACACAATACATTCAGTTACAAGCTTGTATTGAAATGACGAAACGCTATCTGACACAAGAAATAAAACAACAACCCCTTTTCAATAATATCGAGTTTGCCAAACTTTATATGCAGACAGAATTATCCAATCAACAAAGGGAGCTTTTTATGGTTCTTTTTCTAGACAATCAACATTATTTAATTGAACAGGAAACCTTATTCCAAGGAACCATTAACAGTACACAAGTACATCCACGAGAAATTATTAAATCAGCCTTAAAATATAATGCTGCTGCCATTATTTTGGCTCATAATCATCCTTCTGGCATTACTACGCCTAGTAAAGAAGATATTGCTGTTACCGAACAGATCCAACAGGCGTGCAAACTGATTGATGTCAGAGTATTGGATCATTTAATTATTGGCAAAAACCAGGTTTTCTCTTTTTGTGAAAAAGGCTTAATTGATTTTCGATAAAAGAATCATTCTATGAACAAAATCCAACATTCCGAGCAAGAAAAAATCCGGCAAATGCCGGATTTTGTGGTAATAAATGACTCATCTTTAGCTTAAAAGATGGTTAATACGTTTAATAAATGCGGTTGGATTATCCAAAGTACCGCGTTCCGCTAACATAGCTTGATCCAACAATAATTCGATCCATTCGGCAAATTGTTGTTCATCGGCAATATCCGCCACTTTTTTCACTAAATGATGTTCCGGATTAAGCTCAAACGTATATTTCACTTCCGGCATTTTTTGCCCAGCGGCAGCGAATAATTTCGCCATTTGTGTTGTCATTTGATCGTTATCGGTCGATACAATCGCCGGAGTTTCGCTCAAACGGTGAGTTAAACGGACATCCTTGACGCGCTCACCCAACAATTTTTTCACGCGCTCAATAAAGGAAGCAAAAGTCTGTTCCTCTTCTTTTTGCTTACTTTCTTCCTCTTTATCGGCTAAATCACCTAAATCTAAATCTGATTTAGTAATAGTTTGTAGCGGTTTACCGTCAAATTCAGTCAAATAGCTTAACATCCATTCATCAATACGGTCGGAAAGCAGCAATACTTCAATGCCTTTCTTATTAAAGATTTCCAAATGTGGACTGTTTTTCGCTGCTGTATAACTATCAGCCGTGATGTAATAAATCGCTTTTTGCCCCTCTTTCATTCGTGCAACATAGTCAGTTAACGACACTGTCTGTTCACTGCTATCATTATGTGTTGAAGCAAAACGTAACAACTTCGCAATCTCTTCTTTATTTGCCGGATCTTCTGCCGGACCTTCTTTCAAGACTAAACCGAACTCTTGCCAGAACTGTTGATATTTGCTTTTATCTTCATCTTTTGCCAATTTTTCCAACATTCCTAACGCACGTTTGGTTAATGCTTTACGCAAGGCGACTGTGACTTTATTGTCTTGCAAAATTTCACGAGATACATTTAGCGGCAAATCATTGGAATCAATTAAACCTTTGATAAAGCGCAAATAATTCGGCATAAACTGTTCCGCATCATCCATAATAAAGACACGTTGTACATACAGTTTCAAGCCGTGTTTTTGCTCACGATTAAAGAGATCCCAAGGCGCTTTCGCCGGCAAATAAAGCAAACTAGTATACTCTTGTTTTCCCTCAACTTTATTATGTGCCCATAACATTGGGTCAGCGAAATCGTGACTTAAATGTTTATAAAATTCCTTATATTCGTCATCACTGATTTCTGATTTTGAACGTGTCCAAAGTGCTTGGGCTTTATTGATTTTTTCCCATTTAACACCTGTTTCTTTACCTTCATCATCATATTCTTTTGTTAAAATTTCTACTGGTAAACCAATATGATCAGAATATTTTCCAATGATTTCGCGTAAACGCCACTCATTCAAAAACTCTTTTTCATCTTCACGCAAATGTAAGGTGATTTCGGTACCGCGATCTTTTTTCTCAATGTCGGCAACGGTAAATTCGCCCTCGCCTGCTGACTCCCAAAGTACACCTTTGTCTGCACTTTCACCGGCGGCACGTGTTTTCACGGTGACTTTATCAGCAACAATAAAAGCAGAATAAAAACCGACACCGAATTGCCCGATTAATTGGCTATCTTTAGCTTGTTCTGCGCCCAATGCCGATAAAAACTCTTTTGTACCTGATTTAGCGATTGTGCCTAAATGCTCAATCGCCTGCTCGCGCATCATTCCGATACCGTTATCACTAATGGTTAATGTGCCTTTGTCGGCATCCACGCTGATACGCACTTTTAGATCACCATCACCTTCATAAAGCTCTGGAGCAGAAAGTGCTTTAAAACGTAATTTATCCGCCGCATCCGATGCATTAGAAATTAATTCACGCAAAAAAATCTCTTTGTTGGAATAAAGTGAATGGATCATTAATTGCAGAAGTTGTTTTACTTCTGATTGAAAACCTCTCGTTTCTTGATTTGTGCTCATATTTTTCCTCGCTAATCAAAAAAGATCAAAAATCTCTTTTCATCAAAAATGTCTAAATGGTTGCTCCGCCTGTTATGGCAACAGAAGCTCTTCCATTTTTCTATGAATTGAAATGTTTACGTTGGCAAAAAATAGGTATAAAAACCGATTTTTCAAGGTTTGGAAGTATAAAAAATGCGATCTATCAAGATCGCATTTGAAGAAATTAAAAAAATCAGATTAGAAAGTGTAGCGTAAACCGGCTTTTACACCATATTGTTTCACTTTTACATCATCAAATTTGCCAAGAATATTATATTCCGCCGCAACATCCAATGCTAAATTCGGCATTAAATCATAAGAAGCGCCGACTAACGCACCATAACCGAATTTTGTAGAGCTTTCACTTGCATCTTTTTCTACTTGATTATAAGTCCCACCATTATTCTGTTTGTATACAGAACTACTTGACGATTTCACTTTATTACTTGCTACACGAACACCAACATATGGCTTGATATTAGATTGTAAATCGATGTCATACAACGCAGAAAAACCGACACCATGAATTTTAAACTCATTCTTACCCTCAGTATATCCATTCGCATCGTACAATCTATAATGATCATTAATATTGCCATAATGGGAATAGTCCAATGCCAAACGAATATCACCTAATTTATAACCTATCGCCACACTAGGTGTAGCTTTACTTTTATTAAGATTTCCATCTTCTAAACCGGATGTCTTAATCTTGGAATAACCCAAATTACCTTGTACATACCATTCTGCTTGAGCTGTTGAAGCTAATGCTAACGCACCCAGTGCTACAACCAATAATTTTTTCATTTTTGCCTCCATTTGATGTTTCAGTTGCTCTCTCTTCCACTGCCATGACAGTCAATAATAACAGTTAAGAAAGAGTAACGAAGTGTAACTGCTTTTTGCACTTTTTACAAAAATATTGTATGCCTTGTTGCTGAATTTTTTGATGACGGCGTGCCGTCAAATGGTGCGTTTGACAAGCACATTGATAAGGAAAAGTTTGCCCCTGAACACTTTTTATCTCAAATTGATGTCTGGTTTCTGCTGGTACACCAAACACATTCTGCATCACATCCTGCCACTCCCTACCGTGCGGTTTCACTCTTCCAAATTGTTGATAAACCAATAAATGCGCCAATTCGTGTGGCACAACTTGCTCAATAAAACGTTGGCCATTTTCCAATAATAAAATCGGATTTAAACGGATTTCCCACTGCTGTAAATAAGCCACGCCTGCTTTTACGCCACGCAATTTATAACTAATATTCGGTCGCACAAAGCTACAATTAAAGTGGCTTTCAGCCAATAACAAACATTGTGTTAATTTACGGTTTACTTGAAGATTAAGGTGTCGAAGTTGTTGCTTTTGTTCCATTATCACCTTTTCATTCTTGTTAAAAAGTGAATGATATTAATCTATCCCCTATCATTTTCAACAATAATAATGTACTTTCTTTTATATTCAATTTTTTGCATATATTTTTTTATTTTCCTCTTGAAACAATTTAAAACGTACCCATTTTATCTCCCGTGAATGACGAAACATCGTCTAGGAGGATTATATGAATTTTGAAAAATTAACAACCAAATTCCAACAGGCATTGGCTGAAGCACAATCTTTAGCGTTAGGCAAAGATCAGCAATATATTGAGCCGGTGCATTTAATGAGCGCATTATTGAATCAAGAGGGTGGTTCCGTTGCGCCGTTGCTTACTGCTTCCGGCGTTAATGCTGCTCAATTACGCCAAGCGATTAGCCAAGAGATTGATCGTTTACCACAAGTTTCTGGTAACGGTGGTGATGTACAAGTTTCTCCTGCATTGAGCAGAATGCTGAATCTATGCGATAAATTTGCACAGCAACGCAATGATAAATTTATCTCATCCGAACTTTTTGTATTAGCAGCTTTAGAAAGCTCCGACAAACTAAGTGATATATTAAAGAAAAGTGGTTTAACCAGACAAAATTTATTAGCGAGTATTGATAAAATGCGTGGTGGCGAAAACGTCAATGATGCCGGTGCGGAAGAAACCCGTCAGGCATTACAAAAATATACTATTGATTTAACTGCAAGAGCGGAAAGTGGTAAATTGGATCCGGTTATCGGTCGTGATGATGAAATTCGCCGTACCATCCAAGTGTTGCAACGTCGTACCAAAAATAATCCGGTGTTAATCGGTGAACCAGGGGTTGGTAAGACTGCTATCGTTGAAGGATTGGCACAACGTATCGTTAATGGGGAAGTACCTGAAGGATTACGACATAAACGTGTACTCTCTTTGGATATGGGAGCATTAATTGCTGGTGCAAAATATCGTGGTGAATTTGAGGAACGCTTAAAAGCAGTACTAAATGAAATCGCAAAAGAAGAAGGTCGAATTATCCTATTTATTGATGAAATTCACACTATGGTCGGTGCTGGTAAAACAGACGGCGCAATGGATGCTGGCAACTTGTTAAAACCATCATTAGCACGCGGTGAATTACACTGCGTCGGTGCGACAACATTGGATGAATATCGTCAATATATTGAAAAAGATGCAGCATTAGAACGCCGTTTCCAAAAAGTGTTGGTTGATGAACCAAGCGTGGAAGATACCATCGCCATCTTGCGTGGTTTGAAAGAGCGTTATGAAATTCACCACCACGTACAAATTACTGACCCAGCGATTGTAGCAGCTGCAACACTTTCTCATCGTTATATCTCGGATCGTCAGCTTCCGGATAAAGCGATTGACTTAATTGATGAAGCGGCTTCAAGCATTCGTATGGAAATCGATTCAAAACCACAACCATTAGATAAATTGGAACGCCGTATTATTCAATTAAAACTTGAACAACAAGCGTTACAAAAAGAAGAAGACGATGCCAGCCGTAAACGCCTCGAAATGTTAGAAAAAGAGTTGGCAGAAAAAGAGAAAGAGTATTCTGAACTTGAAGAGGTTTGGAAGAGCGAAAAAGCAGCACTTTCCGGCGCACAACATATCAAAGCGGAATTGGATAATGCCAAAACTAAAATGGAACAGGCTTATCGTGCCGGTGATATTGCGAAGATGTCTGAATTGAAATACAGCACCATTCCGGCGTTGGAAAAACAATTAGAACAGGCTGAAAGTGCAGAAGGCAAGGAAATGAGCCTATTGCGTTACCGTGTTACCGACGAAGAAATTGCTGAAGTGCTTTCTCGTGCTACCGGTATTCCTGTAGCCAAAATGATGGAAGGTGAAAAAGAAAAATTATTGAGAATGGAAGAAGAGTTACACAAACGTGTTATCGGACAAAATGAAGCGGTTGAAGCAGTAGCAAACGCAATTCGTCGTAGCCGTGCCGGATTATCCGATCCGAATCGTCCGATTGGTTCATTCTTATTCTTAGGGCCAACCGGTGTCGGTAAAACCGAATTGTGTAAAACTTTGGCTAACTTCTTGTTCGACAGTGAAGATGCAATGGTCAGAATCGATATGTCAGAATTTATGGAAAAACATTCTGTTTCTCGTTTGGTCGGTGCACCTCCGGGATATGTCGGTTATGAAGAAGGTGGTTACTTAACCGAAGCGGTTCGTCGTCGTCCATATTCTGTCGTTTTACTTGATGAAGTGGAAAAAGCACACCGTGATGTTTTCAACATTTTATTGCAAGTGCTTGATGACGGACGTTTAACTGATGGTCAGGGTCGTACGGTCGATTTCCGTAATACGGTAGTGATTATGACCTCCAACTTGGGTTCTGATTTAATTCAATCTCAAGCCGGTGATCTTAGCTACGGTGAAATGAAGGAATTAGTGATGTCTGTGGTTGGACAACACTTCCGCCCAGAATTTATTAATCGTATTGATGAAACTGTGGTCTTCCACCCACTTGCTAAAGAAAATATTCGTGCGATTGCGTCAATTCAATTACAACGTTTGATCAATCGTATGAAAGAACGTGGTTACTTGTTGCATTTCAGCGAACAAGCATTGGATTACTTAGGTCAAGTCGGTTACGACCCGGTTTACGGCGCAAGACCATTAAAACGTGCAATCCAAAATATTGTGGAAAACCCACTTGCACAACAAATTTTGTCCGGCGCGCTATTACCGGATAAAACCATTGAAATCAACTTTGTTGATGGAAAATTAGAAGCTAAACAATAATAAATAGAAGTAAATCACCCCTAAATTCAACCGCTATCCGCAAGGTTAGCGGTTTTTTTTGCTCTTTTTAACCTAAAAATTCAGAACTAGCCAAAAGAACTTACATTAATAACAGAAAAAACGCTTTCCTCTTCCCATTTCCAACCATCACCGCCTATAATTGGGCGGTGATTTTTTACTAAAGAATGAAAAAGTGATGTTAAACCAAACTATTAGCCAAATTATTGCGGATGAGCTGAATGTTCAAAGCAGACAAATTCTTGCCGCCATCAATTTATTGGATGAGGGCAACACCATTCCTTTTATTGCGCGTTATCGTAAAGAGGTAACCGGTGGCTTGGATGACACCCAATTACGCCATTTTGAAAGCCGTTTAACTTATTTACGTGAGCTGGACGACCGTCGTCAAACTATTCTTAAATCTATTGAAGAACAGGGGAAATTAACTGATGACTTACGCCAAGCTATCGAACAGACGCAAAGTAAAACTGAATTAGAAGATCTTTATCTTCCTTATAAACCTAAACGCCGCACTCGTGGGCAAATTGCAATTGAAGCAGGGCTTGAACCCTTGGCAGAATTATTATGGAATGAACCACAATATCATCCTGAAAACGAGGCGGAAAAATATATTGATGACACTAAAGGCATTACTGATGTGAAATCAGCTTTGGACGGGGCTAGATATATTTTAATGGAACGTTTTGCAGAGGATGCACAACTGTTAGCAAAAGTACGTCATTATCTCAGTAATAATGCAGAGTTGGTATCAACAGTTATTACTGGAAAAGAAAAAGAAGGTGAGAAATTCCAAGATTATTTTGATCATCGTGAATTATTGAAAAATGTGCCTTCTCATCGTGCATTGGCTATGTTGCGTGGTCGTAATGAAGGCATTCTAGCTTTATCGTTGAATGCTGATCCGATGCAGGAAGAGAGTAATTATAATTATTGCGAAGACATTATTCGTACCCATTTAAATGTTCAGTTTAACAGACAGCCTGCTGATAGTTGGCGACAGCAGGTTATTGCTTGGACGTGGAAAATTAAGGTTGCACTTCATTTGGAAACTGAATTAATGTCCGCTCTACGTGAGCGTGCTGAAGAAGAAGCAATTAATGTTTTTGCAAAGAACTTATCCGCTCTATTAATGGCTGCTCCCGCAGGTGCGAAAACTACAATGGGGTTGGATCCCGGTTTACGAACCGGTGTAAAAGTGGCTGTAATTGATAATACCGGGAAATTGTTAGATACCACTGCGATTTATCCACATACAGGACAAGAGAGCCAAGCAGCAGCATCGCTTTATCAGCTTGGTAAAAAATATAATGTTGAATTGATTGCTATCGGTAATGGAACTGCTTCTCGAGAAACAGAACGTTTTGTTGAAACATTATTAAAAGCAAAACCAGATTGGAAAGCACAAAAAGTGATTGTCAGTGAAGCTGGTGCTTCTGTCTATTCCGCCTCTGAATTCGCTGCACAAGAATTTCCTCAACTTGATGTCTCTTTACGCGGAGCAGTTTCAATCGCTCGCCGTTTACAAGATCCGTTAGCTGAATTAGTAAAAATTGAACCAAAAGCGATTGGTGTCGGTCAATATCAACACGATGTTAATCAAACACAATTGGCCCGTAAACTTGATGCTGTTGTAGAGGATTGTGTGAATGCTGTTGGTGTTGATCTCAATACTGCTTCTTCCCCACTACTAGCACGAGTTGCGGGAATGAGCAAAACATTAGCACAAAATATTATTAATTATCGTGATGAAAACGGACGTTTTTCCAATCGAGAACAATTAAAGAACGTGCCTCGTCTAGGGCCGAAAGCCTTTGAGCAATGTGCTGGATTTATGCGCATTATCGATGGGAATAATCCGCTTGATGCTTCTAGCGTTCATCCAGAAGCCTACCCTATCGTTGAGAAAATTTTGCAAGCAACAAATTCATCTTTAGGAGAATTAATGGGTAACTCCTCTGTATTACATCAATTAAGTGCGACACAATTCACTGATGAGCGCTTTGGTTTACCAACTGTAACCGATATTTTAAAAGAATTGGAAAAGCCGGGACGTGATCCTCGTGGTGAATTTAAAACCGCAACTTTCTTAGAAGGAGTAGAACAAATTAGCGATCTCAAACCGGGAATGGTCTTAGAAGGAACTGTTACCAATGTTACCAACTTTGGGGCATTCGTAGATATTGGCGTCCATCAAGACGGCTTAGTGCATATTTCTTCTTTAAGCGATAAATTCGTTGAAGATCCGCATAATGTAGTGAAAACTGGCGATATTGTTAAAGTTAAAGTATTGGAGATTGACGTAGATCGCAAACGTATTGCTTTGACAATGCGTTTAGATGAGCAAACAAACCGTTCTTATACAACGCATAAAAGCAGTATACCCCAATCAACTGCAAAACGCCGTCATTCACCATCTGTTTCAACAATGGGCAACGCCTTTGCTAATGCCTTGAAAAATTGGAAGAAATAATCATCTGGAACATAACCTTGTCCGAAAAGATAAGGTTATGTTTCTCCTAGCTAGTTAAATTTTCTTTGACGCACTTCAAATTTTTAAATTCCCTCGCTTTACCCATTACCCAATTCCCTTATAATTCTTGCGTCTTTAACCTTGGTTAAGACAATTAAAATTTAATTTTAGTTATTTTGATCTCGACAACTGCTTTGTCCTCCCCAAAATAACGTCCATTTTTCTGATATCACAAGGGTCTAATTATGAAAATTTTCACTTGGCCTGTGGTTGCAGGTGCTGCACTTGGTATCATTGCTCCACTTCTAACCTATGAAGGCAATCCCGGCAATATGGGGTTCTGCGCTGCTTGTTTCTTACGAGATACATCCGGTGCTTTAGGGCTTCATCGTTCCGCTCCTCTTCAATATATCCGTCCGGAACTTATCGGCTTGGTTTTCGGTGCGCTAATCAGTGCATTTTTTGCCAAAGAGTTCAAACCTCGAGCTAGCTCCGCGCCAATCACTCGAATTTTGCTCGGTTTTTTCGCTATGCTTGGTGCATTGATTTTCCTAGGCTGTCCGTGGCGAGCATTTCTACGTTTAGGCGGCGGCGATTTAACCGCAGTTGCCGGCATTGCCGGACTTATTGCTGGTATTGTTGGTGGGATTTTCTTTGCTAATCGAGGATTCTCTTTAGGCAAAGTTAGCGAACAAAGCAAATCTTCTGCTATTATTCCAATCCTATTTGTTGTCGCCTTGTTTATTTTCTTAATCACTGAATTTAAATTTGGCGAGAATCTTCCTATTTTCTTCTCTGAAAAAGGTCCAGCCGCCCAACACGCCAATCTTTGGCTATCACTTGGCGGTGGTATAATTATCGGCATTGTAATGCAAAAATCCCGTTTCTGTTCTGTCGGCGCATTCCGCAATTTTATTCTGTTCCGCGACAGTCATTTACTAAACGGCGTTTTGGCGCTTATTCTCTTCACGGTTATTACCAATGTAATTCTGGGGCAATTCCATCTTGGTTTTGATAAACAACCAATTGCACATAATGATGTTATTTGGAATTTCCTTGCAATGGCATTATGTGGTCTCTGTTTCTCCTTAGGCGGCGGTTGCCCGGGTAAACAGTTGGTACATATCGGCGAAGGTGATAATGATTCAGCGCTGTTCATTCTCGGAATGTTACTCGGTGCTGCAGCTGCTCACAATTTCTCCCTTGCAGCTTCCGGTGCCGGTGTCAGCCAATTTACACCGTATGTGGTGATCATCGGATTTATCTTCTGCATTTATGTCGGTTTAAGTAACCGCATTAAAGCCTAATTAAAAAAGTACGATGTTTCTAAAAACATCGTACTCTATTTTTCACTATATTATTTAGCACTAACCATTGAATCGCACCTCAAATAATCCTAAAATTAGGCAATTTTTGCCCTGTGAGGCAGGAAGCTATTATTCTAGTTTTAATGATGTTGCCAGTGAGCAACAAAAGGACGATTTATGATACAAAAAGTTAATGCCTATGGCTGGAAAGCCTTGCTTGGTTCTGCCGTCGGTTATGCTATGGACGGTTTTGATCTTCTTATTTTGGGCTTTATGCTCACCGCTATTTCCTCCGATCTACTTCTCACTCCAGCACAAGCCGGTTCATTAGTCACTTGGACACTTATTGGCGCTGTCGCTGGTGGTATTATTTTCGGTGCATTGAGTGACCGCTATGGACGTATTCGAGTTTTAACATGGACAATCGTGTTATTTGCAGTTTTTACCGGTCTATGTGCCTTTGCACAAGGTTATTGGGATTTATTGATTTATCGTACTATTGCCGGCATTGGTTTAGGTGGTGAATTCGGTATCGGGATGGCATTGGCAGCAGAAGCGTGGCCGGCTCGTCATCGAGCCAGAGCTTCTGCCTATGTTGCATTAGGTTGGCAAATCGGCGTATTGGCAGCTGCTTTATTAACACCGGCATTGCTGCCGCATATCGGTTGGCGCGGAATGTTTTTAGTCGGTATCATCCCTGCTTTTGTGGCGTGGTATTTACGTTCACACCTGCACGAACCGGAAATTTTTGTACAAAAACAAAACTCACAAACACAAACCTCTTTATTCACATCGTTCAAGCAATTAATTAAAGACAAAGCAACCACTAAGGTAAGTTTAGGCGTGGTTGTACTGACTTCCGTACAGAATTTCGGCTATTACGGCATAATGATTTGGCTACCGAATTACCTTTCCAAACAGCTAGGTTTCAGTTTAACAAAATCCGGCTTATGGACAGCCGCTACCATTCTTGGAATGATGTTCGGCATTTGGTTATTCGGACAATTAGCAGATCGTTTTGGACGCAAACCAAGTTTTCTATTATTTCAGCTTGGAGCAATTATCAGTGTCGTGCTTTATTCTCAGCTCACCACACCGGAATTAATGTTGATTGTTGGTGCATTTTTGGGAATGTTTGTTAATGGAATGATGGGTGGGTATGGTGCCTTGATGTCTGAAGCTTATCCAACCAAAGCACGTGCAACTGCACAAAACGTACTTTTCAACTTGGGGCGTGCCGTTGGTGGCTTTGGACCTGTTGTAGTTGGCGCATTGGTTGCTACCTACTCATTTAAGTTCGCTATCGCCTTCTTGGCATTAATCTATTTTATCGATATGCTCGCCACGTTATTCCTTATTCCGGAATTGAAAGGGAAAGTATTGGAATAAAATATGAATAACGAAATAGATTAATAGAATAGAAAAGCTACACCCTCAAGTGTAGCTTTTTTGATAGAGCTAAATTAATTAAAGCACATCCAATAACTCAACTTCAAACACCAAGGTACTAAATGGTGGAATTGATGCGCCTGCGCCACGTTCGCCGTAAGCAAGGTGGTGAGGAATAACCAAACGCCATTTTGAACCGACAGGCATCATACTTAATGCTTCGATCCATCCAGCGATAACACCGTTTACTGGGAACTCTGCTGGTTGTCCGCGTTGTACTGAGCTATCGAAAACGGTGCCATCAATTAATGAACCTGTATAATGAACACGCACTTTATCAGTTTTTGCCGGAATTTTACCTTCACCTTTGGTTAAAATTTGATATTGCAAACCGCTTTCTGTTTCAACAACATCCGGATGTTGGCGATTTTCAGCGAGGAATGTTTTACCTGCTTCTTCAATTTCTTTGAATAACACTTTTTGTTTTTCTTCAACACGTTGATGAAGTTCTTGCAATGCAGAGCTGATTTGTTGTTGATCTAATGCTGCTTCATTTTGATTTAATGCATCAAAAATCCCTTTTGCTACAGCAACTTCATCAATATCTAACTGACTTGAAATTAATTGTTGTCCGATTTGTAAGCCAATACCATAGCTGCCTTTTGCCTCTACGCTTTCTAAACTTACTTGATCAAAAAATTGTTTCGACATAATGTTTCCTTTATTGTTGTGGTAAATGATTATTCTACTTTTCGTGCAAGCAATTCACCGACTTTTACGGCAGTATCCTGATGTAAATATTGGGCAAATTCTACCTGATCCGGCGCGAACAGATTGATAACAGTTGAGCCCAGACGGAATGCCCCCATCTCTGCGCCTTTTTCCAAAGTAACGGCGCCGCTTTCCCCTTTTTCCGGATAAGACCAAGATTTAATCTCTCCCGGACGCGGTGGATTGATAACACCTGCCCAAACCGTGCTGATACTTGCGGTAATGGTTGCACCGACTAAAATTTGCACCATCGGACCGAATTCAGTATCAAAAAGGCAAATAACGCGTTCATTGCGTGAAAACAGATGCGGAATATGTTCCGCTAAAAATGGATTCACAGAATAAAGCTCACCCGGCACATAAATCATTTGGCGTAATGTGCCTGTACACGGCATATGCACGCGGTGATAATCTCGTGGTGAAAGATAGGTGGTGATAAATTGCCCATTTTTGAACAACTCACTCATTTGGTGATCACCTGCCAACAGTTCAGTTAAACTAAAATAGTGACCTTTCGCTTGAATAAGGCGATCTTGCTCGATCTTGCCAAGTTGGCTCACTCTACCGTCCGCCGGCAAACATAACGCTTTCGGATCTTGATTAATCGGTCTTGCACCTTCTTTTAACGGGCGAATAAAAAATTGATTAAATGAAGCATAATCTTTAGAATCGGAAAACTGTGCTTCATCCATATTAATACGATATTTTTTAGCAAAAAGACGAATTATCGTATGTGTTACCGCTCCCCACTGCTTTTCCGCTAACCAGCCGGCAGCACGTGTTATTGACAGTTGTGGCAATAAATAATGAAAGGCGACTTTTAATTTATCAAAGTAGCTGATCGTCTTGTTCAATTTGCTTTCCCTCTTAAATAGAAAATAAATATAACTCCGCTATTCGGTAAATAGCGGATTATAACAATTTGGGTCTATTCTGCAATTTTCAAGCAAAGATGTTTATTTTTTCAACTTGAAAATATAGCTTTTAATCACAAAAACTAAGAAAAAATCTGTATTTCCTTTGACTATTGTTGTATCTAACGTTAATATTTGCACCCTATGAAAAAGGTAAAACTACCCTTAACCGTTGATCCGGTTAAATCTGCACAAAGACGTTTGAATTATGAGGGTTATTATTCTCGTAATCAGCTCGTGCGTTTGGCGGAAGCGGTTAATCAAGTGCTGAGTGATGTTGAGGCGAAGTTAAGCTTTACAATTGATCCGCAAAAATTAGTTGTAATGCAGGGCAAAGCGGAGGTTGATGTAATGTTGATATGTCAACGCTGCGGACAACCGTTTCCTTATCATTTATCTTGCACTTTTAGTTACAGTCCAGTGTCTAATTTGGATCAGGCTGATGTGTTACCTGAAATTTATGAACCAATCGAACTAAACGATTTTGGGGAAATAGATTTATTGGCAGTGATTGAGGATGAACTTCTCCTTTCACTTCCGTTGGTTCCAATGCATGAACCAGAACACTGTGAAGTGTCCGAGGACGAACAGGTTTTTGGTGAATTGCCTGAAGAGTTGGCAAAGAAACCGAACCCGTTCGCTGTGTTAGCTAGTTTAAAGAAGCAAAAATAGTTAGGAGTATAGCCAATGGCTGTTCAACAGAATAAAAAATCTCGTTCAAGACGTGATATGCGTCGTTCTCACGATGCGTTAACTACTGCTGCGGTTTCTATCGATAAAGAAACTGGTGCGACTCATTTACGCCATCACGTTACTGCTGATGGTTATTACCGTGGTCGTAAAATCAAATAATTTTCGTCTAAAGGTAATACATTGAGTCTAACCATTGCGTTAGATATGATGGGCGGGGACTTTGGTCCCCGTATCACTGTCCCAGCCGCAATTCAAGTGTTGGAAGAACATCCAACGCTTCGTTTTTTGTTTTTTGGTGATCATAACGCCATCCAACAATATCTTCCTCAAATTGATAAATCGCTTTCACAACGTATTATTGTTCATCATTGCGATCGTCAAATTTTTTCAGACACCTCCATTACTCAAGCATTACGCTATAGCAAAGGCACTTCACTGCGGTTGGCAATCGAAGCCGTGCAAAAAAATAGTGCTGCTGCTTGCGTTAGTGCCGGTAATACCGGTGCATTAATGGGGTTATCAAAGATTTTGATTCAACCTATTCCGGGAATCCAACGTCCGGCATTAGTTTCATTATTACCAACAATGAACGGTCGCCATACTGTGATGTTGGATTTAGGTGCTAATATTGAAACCAATGCCGAACAGCTATATCAATTTGCTAGAATAGGGGCAATTTTTGCAGAAAATATGTTGGATCTGGTTTATCCACGCGTTTCATTGCTAAATATAGGCATTGAGGCAATCAAAGGCTTGCCTGCAATTCGTGAAGCAGCTACTTTGCTTGAGAAAGACATTAACATTAATTACATCGGTTTTATTGAGGGTGATCAGCTGCTTAACCACTATGCTGATGTGATCGTATCAGATGGGTTTAACGGTAACATTGCCTTGAAAACACTGGAAGGTACGGCTAAAAATATTATTCAGCTATTGAAACAGAATCAATCCACTCATCCAATATGGTGTGCAAGTTGGTTTAAACAGATTCTTCGCCATATGCTGAAAGAAAAATATCAGCAATTACAATCTTTCAACCCAGATAAACATAGCGGTGCGTCATTATTAGGCTTACAGTCTGTTATTGTAAAAAGCCACGGAAGTTCAAACAGTAATGCTTTTGCTACAGCAATTAAACACGCTATTACCCAAGTAAACAAAAATATTCCGGAAAAAATACTCAACGAATTACATTAAACGTTAACAAAACTTTTGATTATCTATAAAAGTGCGATAATATTTCCAACGATTTTAATCAGATAGTTTAAGTGCAGGAACAGTGAGGATAGCAGATAAACAGCATCATTATCAAGCAAGGTTTCGTTGGGGCAAAAATCGCAGCAATAGCGTATTAACTTATACTGATATTGAATGTGTAAAGTAATTATATTATCAAGATCACGAAGCCTGTTTATTGCTAATTCACTCAATTTTCTTGTAAATTGTGAACCGGTTTTTGATTAAAAATATATTGGTGTAACACATTATGATTATGCCACTTTTCAAACAATAAAATGAGATAACTATGTATAGCAGAATATTAGCGACAGGTAGTTACCTTCCGCAAAAAATTAGAACAAATGCTGATTTAGAAAAAATGGTTGACACTTCTGATGAATGGATCACAACTCGTTCCGGTATCAAAGAACGCCGTATTGCAGCAGAAGACGAAACCGTTGCTACTATGGGGGCAAATGCAGCAAAGCAGGCATTACAAACAGCAAATATTGATCCACAAGAGATTGATCTGATCGTAGTAGGGACAACTACAAACTCACATTCTTACCCAAGTGCGGCTTGCCAGATCCAAGGTATTCTCGGCATTAAAGATGCTATTGCTTTCGATGTTGCGGCAGCTTGTACTGGTTTTATTTACTCATTAAGCATAGCAGATCAGTTTGTGCGTAATAATCAGGTAAAAAAAGCTTTAGTTATCGGTGCAGATTTAAATTCTCGTCATCTCGATGAAACTGATCGCAGCACTGTCGTCCTGTTTGGTGATGGTGCTGGTGCCGTTATTTTGGAAGCAAGTGAAAATGAAGGCATTATCTCAACCCATCTACACGCTTCCTCTGATATGGATGGAATGTTAACCTTATCACAAACTCAACATCACGATGAAAAATCTGGTTATATCTCTATGCAAGGTAATGCCACATTCAAATTAGCAGTAAGCCAACTATCCAATGTAGTTGAAGAAACGCTAAGTTCTCATCATCTTGATAAGAAAGATATTGATTGGTTGGTTCCTCATCAAGCCAATTTACGCATTATTAGCGCTACCGCAAAAAAATTAGATATGGATATGTCTCAAGTTGTGATAACGCTTGATCGTTATGCTAATACTAGTGCCGCAACTGTGCCAACAGCACTGGACGAAGCGATTCGCGATGGTCGTATCAAGCGAGGACAACTATTATTATTAGAAGCATTCGGTGGTGGCTGGACTTGGGGTTCTGCATTAGTCCGTTATTAAGTTTTTATAATTACAAAAAGGTTATTAAATGAAAAAATTTGCAATGGTTTTCCCTGGACAGGGTTCTCAATCTGTAGGAATGTTAGCCGAATTGGCTACACAATATCCGGTAGTGGAAGAAACATTTAAACAAGCTTCAGAGGTGTTAGATTACGATCTTTGGGAATTAGTACAGCAAGGCCCAGCTGAAGAACTGAATAAAACGTGGCAGACTCAGCCGGCACTATTAGCTGCCTCAGTCGCTATTTTCCGTGTATGGCAACAACAATATCCGGATTTACAACCCACAGTAATGGCAGGACACAGTTTAGGAGAATATTCTGCTTTAGTTTGCGCTGGAGTGATTGATTTTCAAGATGCGATCAAATTAGTGCAATTACGCGGTAAATTGATGCAACAAGCTGTGCCTGAAGGAACTGGAGCAATGTATGCCATTATCGGTTTAGATAATGAAAAAATTATTTCTGCTTGCCAACAAGCCGCTGAGGGAGAAGTAGTTTCCGCTGTGAATTTTAATTCTCCGGGACAAGTAGTGATTGCAGGCAATAAAGCTGCTGTTGAACGTGCAGCAACTTTATGCAAAGAAACTGGAGCTAAACGAGCATTACCATTAGCGGTAAGCGTACCTTCACACTGTGCATTAATGAAGCCAGCAGCAGATCAATTAGCTGTAGCATTGGAATCTATCTCATTTAAGCAGCCTCAAATTGCTGTGATTAATAATGTTGATGTAAAAGCAGAAAATGATCCTAATGCAATTCGTCACGCATTGGTACGCCAACTTTATAATCCTGTGCGTTGGACTGAAACCGTAGAAAAAATGGATCAGCAAGGTATTGAAATTACATTTGAAATCGGACCAAATAAAGTTCTTACTGGATTAAATAAACGTATTAGTGCCAATATTCAATCCTATGCCGTCAATGATACTACTTCCCTTACCGAAGTGGAAAACTTAAAAAATGCATAAAAAATGAAAGGAGAAATTATGCAGAAAATCGCTTTAGTAACAGGCGCTAGCCGAGGAATCGGGAAAGCAATAGCTGAAGAGTTAGTCAGCAAAGGGTTTACCGTTATTGGTACCGCAACCAGTGAAAAAGGTGCTGACGCTATTTCCGACTATTTAGGCAAGAATGGGAAAGGATTGGTATTAAATGTTACCTCTTTAGAATCTATCAACGCATTATTAGATCAAGTTAAGCAACAGTTCGGCGAGATAGATGTTCTCGTCAATAATGCTGGCATTACCCGTGATAATCTAATGATGCGAATGAAAGAAGAAGATTGGGATATTATTTTGCAAACTAATTTAAGTTCCGTTTTCCATCTCTCAAAAGCTGTTTTACGCAGTATGATGAAAAAACGCTTCGGTCGTATTATTAGTATCGGTTCTGTTGTCGGCTCAATGGGAAATCCTGGGCAAGCCAACTATTGTGCGGCTAAAGCCGGTATCATCGGCTTCTCTAAAGCCTTATCAAAAGAAGTTGCTTCTCGTGGCATTACAGTGAATGTTGTAGCACCAGGTTTTATTGCTACCGATATGACGGATGCACTTACCGAAGAACAAAAAGCAGCAACGTTAGCACAAGTGCCAGCAGGTCGTTTAGGTGATCCGAAGGATATTGCTAAAGCAGTTGCTTTCTTAGCTTCTGATGATGCGAGTTATATTACCGGCGAAACATTACATGTAAACGGTGGTATGTATATGAATTAACCTGCTGTTATACTTTTGTAACAGAAAAACATATTCCGGCAATACGATATATTAGGTTAAACAAAAAGCATAGCAATCAAGTTCGCTTAATGTTAGAATTGCCATTGAGTATGTAACTTTGGTCAATGTATGCATACAGATTTTGACCTTCTTGTTAGAGGTAAAATTAGACCTTTAATTTAGCAGTTGCAACTTAATTTATTATGCATACAATTTCTCCTTTTGCAGAACAAATAAATAGGGAATTAACAAATGAGTATTGAAGAACGCGTAAAAAAAATTATTGTTGAACAATTAGGCGTTAAAGAAGAAGAAGTGAAACCAGAAGCATCTTTTGTTGAAGATTTAGGTGCTGATTCTTTAGATACTGTTGAATTAGTAATGGCTTTAGAAGAAGAATTTGATATCGAAATTCCTGATGAAGAAGCTGAAAAAATTACTACGGTTCAATCTGCTATCGATTACGTTCAAAGCAACCAATAATTTCAGTAGAGTTTTTGATGAAAAAGGATTATCTCTTTGAGGTAATCCTTTTTGTTATATTAAGATTTTTAGTTTGATTTAAAGAAGAATTGATAATAACACATACAAATCGTATCAGTCTTTCCAACTCTTTCATCTTTAAATTTGCTTGATAAATTGCTAAATTTGAGAACAGTTGTCGTATAACAACTAATCACTAAGGAGATGTTAATGAACCCATTAATTATCGGAATTATGCTTTGCATTTTATCTCAAATCCTATTTAGCTCCTTGTTTTTATTCAGCTATGCAATGCAGCCACTTTCCGGTGTCTCTATCTTTGCCTTGCGTATTGTTGTTACTTTTTTCGGCTTCTGGTTATTAACACTTTTAAGTTCAAATCGGAAAGAAATCTTACCATTTATTTTGCAAAAACTTGGTTCCTCATTCAAAAACTGGGTAATTATGTTAATAGGTACTGCTATTTTGGCAAGCCAGCTATGCTTATTTATGTGGGCTCCGATTAACGGGGAAGGATTAAATGTTGCAATAGGTTACTTCTTATTTCCATTAATGATGGTTTTTTTCGGGAAATTAATTTGGAAAGAACAACTGACGAAATTGCAACTACTTGCCTTAATACTTGCTGTCTGCGGAATTTTAAATCAGCTTTACCATACTCACGCCTTTTCTTGGACAACATTATGGGTAGTTTTGCTTTATCCTCCTTATTATCTCTCAAGAAGAATTCTTAATATTCCTGCGTTGCTCGGTCTTACTTTTGATTTAACCTTTATCGCACCTTTCGCATTGCTCTACTTATTGCCTCAACAAGATATTTGGCAATTAATATATTCTGAACCTCGTTATTGGTTATTACTGCCATTATTAGGTGCTGTAAGTGCCTTATCTATGACATTTAATATTCGTTCCAGTGCTATTTTACCAATGAAGTTATTCGGCTTATTGAGTTATATTGAGCCTTCACTTTTATTTATTCTTTCGATAACAATCTTAGGAACCGTAATGCCGGCAGAAGCCTATATTAGTTATGGACTTATCTGGAGCGCATTATTAGTATTGGCTATCAATGGCTTTATCGCTCCAGTTAAGACTAAATTAAAAACAGTATAAAATTACTCTTGTTCCTTCAAGAAACGAATTCTATGGCGAGCTTGAATATATTGTTTACGTTTTTGAATTCGCTTTAATAACATCAAGCGACGAATTCTTAATGTTTTGAAATTTTTAAGTGAACTTCTTCTAACTCGGCGCATTTGATCTCCTCCTGTACTAAAATACTTTCATAAAAAAACACCTTACCATTATGGCAAGGTGTTTCCTTTATTTCATCATTTAATTAAATTATTTTTTTGGACCTGCTGCAACAAGTGCTTTACCTGCTTCATTACCAGTATATTTCACAAAGTTCTTAGTGAAACGATCTGCTAAATCATCAGCACGTTTTTCCCATTCACCTTTTTCTGCATAAGTATCACGAGGATCTAAGATTGCAGGGTTTACGCCAGGTAATTCAGTTGGAACTTCAAAGTTGAACACTGGAATTGTTTTTGTTGGTGCTTTATCAATAGAACCATCAAGAATCGCATTGATAATACCACGAGTATCTTTAATAGAGATACGTTTACCAGAACCGTTCCAACCTGTATTAACCAAGTATGCTTTCGCACCATTAGCTTCCATTTTCTTCACTAACTCTTCTGCATATTTAGTTGGGTGTAAACTTAAGAATGCAGCACCGAAACAAGCAGAGAATGTAGGAGTTGGTTCTGTAACACCGCGTTCTGTACCAGCTAATTTTGCAGTAAAGCCTGACAAGAAGTAGTATTTAGTTTGTTCAGGAGTTAAGATAGATACCGGCGGCAATACACCGAATGCATCAGCTGACAAAAAGATTACTTTATTTGCCGGGCCAGCTTTTGAAACTGGTTTAACAATATTTTCAATGTGATAAATTGGATAAGAAACACGAGTATTTTCTGTTACGCTCTTATCTGCGAAATCAATTTTACCGTTTGCATCAACAGTGACGTTTTCTAATAATGCATCACGACGGATTGCATTATAAATATCAGGTTCATTTTCTTTAGAAAGGTTGATAACTTTAGCATAGCAACCACCTTCAAAGTTAAAGATACCATCATCATCCCAACCGTGTTCATCATCACCGATTAATAAGCGGTTCGGATCAGTTGATAATGTAGTTTTACCTGTTCCTGATAAACCGAAGAAGATAGCTGTTTCTTTACCATCTTTGCTGGTGTTTGCGGAACAGTGCATTGACGCCATTCCTCTTAATGGAAGCAAGTAGTTCATATAAGAGAACATACCTTTCTTCATTTCACCACCATACCAAGTATTCAAAATAACTTGTACTTTTTCAGTCAAGTTGAATACAACTGCAGTTTCAGAATTTAAACCTAATTCTTTGTAGTTTTCTACTTTCGCTTTAGATGCGTTCATAATAACAAAATCAGGTTCACCGAAGTTTGCTAACTCTTCTTTAGTTGGACGAATGAACATATTGGTTACAAAGTGAGCCTGCCATGCAACTTCCATTACAAAACGTAATTTTAAGCGTGAGCTTTCATTTGCACCACAGAACGCGTCAACAACAAATAGACGTTTACCACTTAATTCATCTGTTGCCAATTTTTTGATAGTTTTCCAAGCTTCAGGAGTAACAGGCTTGTTATCATTTTTGTATTCGTCTGATGTCCACCAAATAGTGTCTTTTGTTGTATCATCTTTTACGAAGAATTTGTCTTTTGGAGAACGACCGGTGTAAACACCTGTCATTACATTAACTGCGCCAAGCTCAGTCACTTGACCTTTTTCATAACCTTGTAAATCTGCTTTGGTTTCTTCTGCAAATAATTGTTCATAACTTGGGTTATGAATAATTTCAGCAACATTGTGAATACCAATTGAATCTAGATAGGCTTTTAAGTCTGACATAATATTTTCCTTCAAATTGAATATAAAAAAATCATACTTTGTATTCTAATCCTTTTTCGAAAAAAAAAACGTTATCTAGATCAAATTTCCGTGATTCACTCCCTCAAGATAGTTATTTTTTTTTGATTTTTTCAATTTTTGTTGAGTTTTTAGAGATTCGGACTGGCTGACAAATAGGGCAATAAAAACTACTGCGTTGTCCGATAGTTACCATTTCAATCAAATGTCCGCAGGTTGGGCAATTTTCCCCCTTTCTGCCATAAACATTGAGTGATTGTTGGAAATATCCAGGGCGACCATCTGGCTGGATAAAATCTTGCAATGTTGTGCCACCCTGTTTAATCGCTTGCTGTAATGTCTGTTTAATATTAGCTACTAAGCGTTCACAATCTTCTTTACTCAAAGAACTAACCGAAGCGTTAGGATAAATTCCACAATTAAACAACACCTCATTAGCATAAATATTACCAACACCCACAACTACTGCATTATTCATCAACCAAGATTTAACTGCAGTATGCCGATTACGGCTCTTTTGATAAAGATAATCTCCATTAAAATCATCACTTAACGGTTCGGGCGCCAATTTTGAAAATAAAGAGAAATGCTGTATTGAATCCACCCATAGCCAAGCACCAAATTTACGTGGATCGTTATAACGCAGAATTTTTCCATTCGACAGAATCATATCAATATGATCGTGTTTATCTATCTCATCTTTTGCTGTTACAATTCTTAACGATCCTGACATTCCTAAATGCACAATGATATATCCACACTCCAATTGAAAAATTAGGTATTTTGCACGACGTTGCACATCCAAAATTTCTTCATTCTCAATTTGATAAAGCTCTTTACTGACAATCCAACGTAATTTTTCTGTTCTAATAATCAACTTAACAATTCGTTGATGTTTGGTATAAGGCTGAATCCCCTTTCTCGTAGTTTCAACTTCCGGTAATTCAGGCATCTTTAGCACTCCAATATCAAAATCTACAAATAAAAAAACTGCACCCTAAAAAGGGTGCAGTTTATAAACTCTCATTAAACTGATAAGCAAATTATTCAGTGACAATACTTACGTATTTGCGACCCTTGTCACCTTTCACTTCAAACTTCACTTTACCATCAGCTGTTGCAAATAAAGTGTGGTCACGTCCCATACCAACGTTATTACCTGCGTGGAATTTAGTACCACGTTGACGAACAATGATATTGCCTGCTAATACAGACTCGCCACCGAAGCGTTTAACACCAAGGCGTTTAGCTTCAGAATCACGACCGTTACGAGTTGAACCGCCAGCTTTTTTAGTTGCCATCTACTTGATCTCCTCTGAAATTATGCTTGAATCCCAGTGATTTTCACTTCTGTGAACCACTGACGATGACCTTGTTGCTTACGGCTGTGTTTACGACGACGGAACTTAACGATTTTAACTTTTTCGCCACGACCGTGTGCTACAACTTCAGCCACTACTTTCGCACCAGTAACAACCGGAGCGCCGATTTTAACATCTTCACCATTAACGACCATCAACACTGAATCAAATTCAACTGATTCACCCGTTGCCACTTCAAGTTTTTCTAAACGAACAACTTGACCTTCGCTTACTCTGTGTTGCTTGCCGCCACTTTGGAAAACCGCGTACATAGAAGAAAACTCCGCTAAATAAAATAGTACCATCAAATCAAACTCGAAAGTTATCTAACTTGGCACTTGTAAAATTCACATAATAGGTGGCGGATTTTACGGAAAAAAAAACAAAATAGCAAGCACGGATTTTAAACAAAATAAAAAAATCTGCTTAATTTCACAGTTTAATTTTAGAAATTAAATTTTTAAGGTAGAATTGGGAATTCATTAATAGTATTAACAATTCTTGCACAACAATTATGAAGGGAAGTATGGATTTAAACGAAATTCAAGCGCTGTCTGCTAAGGATATGCAAGCCGTCAACGCAATGATTTCACAACAATTGCAATCTGATGTAGCCTTAATCAATCAACTTAGCTTCTATATTATTAACGGTGGCGGCAAACGTATTCGACCATTAATTGCTGTGTTAGTAGCTAATGCCTTGAATTATCAAGGTAATCGGCATATTACCTGTGCAACATTTATTGAGTTTATCCATACGGCTACTTTATTACATGATGATGTTGTTGATGAATCAACTTTGCGCCGTGGTAAAGATACTGCAAATGCTATTTTCGGCAATGCTGCCAGTGTTTTAGTCGGTGACTTTATCTATACTCGTGCATTTCAATTAATGGCTCGTTTAGGTTCATTGCCTGTTATGCAAGTAATGTCGGATGCAGTGAATGTTATTGCTGCTGGTGAAGTGTTGCAATTAATGAACTGTAACGATCCTGATACTACTGAACAGAGCTATATGCAGGTTATTTACAGTAAAACCGCACGTCTCTTTGAAGTCGCAGCTGAATGTTCGGCACTATTATCCGAAGCAACTGAAGAACAAGTACGAGCAATGAAATTATATGGTCGTTATTTAGGAACAGCATTCCAACTGATTGATGACGTATTGGATTATTGTGCTGATGCGGATAAATTAGGTAAAAACCTTGGCGATGATTTGGAAGAAGGCAAGCCAACATTGCCGCTACTTCACGCTATGCAACACGCCAGCGAAAATGAACGACAATTAATTCGCTCCATTATTGAACACGGTCACGGGCGTAAATATCTTACTAAAATTCAGTCAATGATGGATAAATATAAATCTCTTACCTATACGATAGAAAAAGCAAAACAGGAAGCCCAAAAAGCAATTGATGCACTCTCTGTTATTGATGATAGCCTATATAAAGAAGCATTAATTTCTCTTGCAAAAATTTCTGTAGAACGTAATTATTAAGAAAACAATATGTCAGATATTCAACAAATACCTCCTATTTCTAGAGGGAGAAAAAAGAAAATTACTAAAGATCCGAATGCCCCCTTTGTTCGTCCAAAATTAACTTTGCCTGACGGACATAACAAACTATTGCTCCACTCCTGCTGTGCACCTTGTTCAGGTGAGGTAATGGAGGCTTTACTTGCTTCGGAAATCGATTTCACTATCTATTTTTATAATCCTAATATTCATCCTCAAAAAGAGTATTTAATTCGCAAAGAAGAAAATATTCGGTTTGCTGAAAAATATAACATCCCATTTATTGATGCTGATTATGATCGTGCTGAATGGTTTGAACGGGCAAAAGGGATGGAAGATGAGCCAGAACGTGGCATTCGTTGCACAATGTGCTTTGATATGCGCTTTGAAAAAGCGGCTCAATATGCACACGAACACGGTTTTCCTGTGTTTACCAGTAGCCTCGGCATTTCTCGTTGGAAAGATATGAATCAAATTAACGGCTGCGGTCATCGTGCTGCTGAAAAATATGATGATGTCATTTATTGGGACTATAACTGGCGTAAAGGCGGTGGTTCACAACGAATGATTGAAATTAGTAAACGTGAGAAATTTTATCAACAAGAGTATTGCGGTTGTGTTTACTCTTTGCGTGATACTAATAAGTGGCGTGAATCTCAAGGCAGAGCTAAAATTGAGATCGGCAAACTTTATTATTCTGCAGATTAATTTTTATTTAATAAGGACATATTTATGAAACAGTTAAAAAATTTTCTATTAATTGCTCTATTTTCTCTCTTTTTAGCCGCTTGTGGTGATAAAACTGCTGATATGAAAGCAGATGTTGATTTGCTTCAACAAACATTGAATACTGTGTTAAAACAGGAAAGCGGTTCTGCATTAATCCAGCAATTGGAATCAGCTCAAACTGCTGAGGATAAAACCAAAGCATATGCAGCAATTATTGATAATTACAAAATGGTAGTGAAATCTATCAGTGAACTCAAAATCAAAACCGAAGAAGCAAAAAAAGTACAAGCACAATATGATGCCGGTTTAAAATCTTTTATTGATTTAATGCAACAATCTTCCGATTATGTTACTCAACAACCTACACCGGAACAAATTAAGGCTTATACCGAACTTCAAGTCAAGACCACACAATCACTTACCGATGCTGAAAAAGCACTTGCTGATTTAAAAGCTCAAATTGAAACCACACAAAAGAAATAAATTTAAAAAAAATCACATTGAAAAAGCGATCTTCGGATCGCTTTTTTATCGCATAACTACGCCTCAACAATCACATTTAAGCGTTCTATTTCAACATCAGCTGTTAATGGTTCCATTTGTGGCAGCTGTTTACTGGCTTTATTGGAAAGTGTCTGAAAACGCTCGACTTTACCATATAAACCTCGTTGTCCAGAAAGCGAAGTAACCGAATCATTATATTGTTTAACCACACTATTTAAACCATTACCTAATTTTTGTAGTCGCTCCGCCACCACGCAAACTTGGTTATAAATATCTCCCGCTTTTTCACTGATTTCTCGAGCCTCTCGATTTCCTTTTTCAATGCGCCATAAGCTAGCAACAGTGCGTAAAATCGGCATTAATGTAGTATATGACACTAAAATAACATTTTTTTCATAAGCATTATTAAACAATGTCGGATCTTGTTTTAATGCTTCGATATATGCCGGTTCAATCGGAATAAACATCAACACAAAATCGGGACTTTGAATACCCTCTAAATGACTATAATCCTTTTCCGATAACGATTTAATATGCTGTCTAATAGCTTGAATATGTTCTTTTAAATGTAACTGAATTTTAGCTTCATCAGTAGCAGAAACCGCTTGTTCATAAGCCACTAGTGACACTTTACAATCAATCACAATATGCTTGTTATCAGGCAATTTAATTAAAAAGTCAGGATAGCGATGATTACCCTCATTATCTTTAAAATGAGCTTGGGCAACATACTGCTCATCCGCTACTAAGCCAGCAGATTGCAAAGCATTTTCCAACTGCACTTCACCCCAGTTTCCCAATGTTTTTTTCTGCCCTTTCAATGCTGTTGTCAAATTATTTGCCTCTTTCGACATATTTAATCCAATTTCCAACACCTTTTTAAGTTCTGCTTCCAAACTGGCATTCCCTTTTACCGTTTCAGAATGCACTTCATTAACACGTTTTTGAAAGCCCTCAATCTGCTCTTTAAATGGTTTTAATAAACTATCCAACGCTACTTGATTGGATTGTGAAAAACTACGACTTTTCTCTTCCAAGATCTGATTGGCAAGCTGTTGAAACTCTAACGTTAATTGTTTTTTATTATTTTCTAACAACTGCTGTTGTTCAGCAAAATGCGTCTCTTTTTCCGCTAAACTGGTGCGTAATGCTGTTAATTGTTGCGATAATTGCATAATTTGTTGTTGCGCCGATACATTTAGCTGTTCCAGTTCTTGGTGTTGTCGATTTTTCTCCTGTAGCAACGACTCAATTCCCTGTTTTTCCGTTTGGCTACGGATTTTTTCTTGTAACGCCAATTGATATTGCTCTGTTAATAACTCTGATTTCTGCAACAGCGCATTATACTGTTCCACCGTTTGTGCTTGTTGCTGTTGTAACGCCTGCAATGATTTTTGTTTCTGCAAATTCAATAAGATAAACACAACACTGGTCAAAGCTAATAACAACATAACAATATAAAGTACAAAATCCATAACTTCTCCTCAAAAAACAAATTGACTGATTCAGTATAACAAATGCTGATCTGAAATCCCGTAATCATTACAATATTAGCCAAACTGAATATAGGAATCTATTATGAAAAAAATTTATCTAGGATCTAACAGTCCACGCCGTTTTCAACTATTACAACAACTGGGTTTATCTGTCGAGGTATTAAAGGGTGAAATTGACGAAACGGTTGGTGAAAATGAAACAGCAAGTGATTATGTTTTACGAATGGCAATCAGTAAAAATCAGCAAATTCGCTATCTTTTCCCTAACAAAAGAAAATATCCACTTCTCACTGCCGATACCTGTATTGCATTTAATAATCAAATTTTAGGCAAACCCCATACAGAAGAAGAGGCTTTTGCAATGCTTTCAATGTTGTCCGGCAATACTCATCACGTATTAACAGCTATTTGCGTTTCAACACCCATCAAACAACATTATTGTCTGCAATCTAGCGAAGTCATTTTTAAATCGCTTTCGACAGAAGAAATTCACTCTTATATTGCCAGTGGAGAGCCTTTTGATAAGGCAGGAGCATATGCAATACAAGGATTGGCTGCAAGTTTTATCAGGCATTTAAGTGGCAGTTATTCGGGTGTGATGGGCTTACCGTTGTTTGAAACGAGCGAATTATTAAAGAAATTTTCAACAAATATTCTCTAACTAATTGTATTTAAATAAGAAACTGCACTTTGTCGTGCAATTTTCTGTTTCATTAACCGCTTTTAAAATTACAACAATAAAGCCGAACCCCATTTGATGATATCAAAGAAAAATTTATTTTCATTGGTCGCAATCCCATCCGGATTACTATTTTTACTGTCCACTGAATTGCTTTTAGATTCATCCACAGCCATTCCGCTTTGATACTGTCCTTTCACCACTTTTAAATCATCACGTGCTTTAATTCTCAATGTTGCACATTCCGCCGCCGACATTGGTTCAAATTCAGTTTGTTTGAATTTTTTATATTGATATTGTGCATACCCCATTGATTTTTCATCCTGTTGGATCATCTTTACATAATCTGCGCCAATAATGTCTTCCAGAGGATAAAAGAATACATATTGTGAATGAATATAAGCATCTTCTTTAGAAAAATGCTCTTGCTGAATACGTGTTAAGTTTGGATAGATGCATTGTTCTGCCTGATGACTCGCCACTACCCAACGCCGTGCATCATTATCACTTAACTCATAATCAGCATTAGCATATTCTGCTGGATAAGGATCAATATTTGAACTGCATCCTGCAAGAAATAGGATTGTTATTGAAAAAATTAGTTTTTTTATCATCATCTTTTTCCATTAAGCTAATCGCTGTCTGACAATTTCAAATAAACAAACACCAGTTGCAACAGAAACATTCAATGAAGAAACAGAACCTTGCATTGGAATACTCACTAACTGATCACAATGTTCTCGTGTCAAACGGCGCATACCATCGCCTTCTGCCCCCATCACTAACGCTAATGCCCCAGTTAACTTATTCTGATAAATTGAGCTATTGGCTTCACCGGCTGTCCCCACAACCCAGACATTATAATCTTGTTGTAGCGTTTTTAAAGTGCGAGCTAAATTTGTTACCCTAATTAATGGCACTACCTCAGCCGCACCACACGCCACTTTTCTTGCCACAGAAGTTAATTGTGCGGATTTATCTCTCGGTATAATAACCGCATCCACTCCAGCTGCATCGGCAGTACGCAAACAAGCGCCTAAATTATGTGGATCCGTTACCCCATCAAGCACCAATAATAATGGATATTTCTTCTGTTGCAATAAAACATATAGATCATTTTCTGTCTGCTCTTTTGGTGGTTGTACTTTGGCAATAATGCCCTGATGTGTTTCACCATTCGCTTTTTTATCCAATGCTTGACGTGTTAAAAACTGTACTGAAATGCCCCATTGGTGTAATTCATTTAATAAAGGCTGTAAACGTTTATCTTCACGCCCTTTTAACACAAATACTTCAATGAAACGCTCCGGCGTAGTTGATAACACTGCCGAAACTGCGTGAATACCGTAAATTTGTTCGCTCATACACACTCTCTAATTATTTTCGTTTTTTATTCTTGTTTCGCTTAGTTTTTTTCTTTTTCTCTTTACGTTTTTTCTCATCAGTATTAGCTTGTTTCCGTAAACGTTTTTGCAAGCTTTCACTATAACGCAAACTCTTTTTAATACGATCTTTTTCTGTTTTACCTAATCGTTGTGGCTTACGTTCACTTGAAATCAGCGTAAAATCCAATGTCTTTTCTTCCAAACTCACCGCTTCAACTCTGACCGTAACCTTGTCACCGATACGATACAGCATTCCACTGTTCTCACCAATTAAGCGCTGACCATTCGGATCAAAACGATAATAATCGTTATCTAGCGTAGAAATATGGACTAAACCATCAATGAAAAGATCATTCAATCTGACAAAAAAACCGAATCCGGTAACACTGGAAATAGTTCCCTCAAACACTTCACCAACGTGATCCTGCATAAATTCACATTTAAGCCAATCCGCAACATCTCTTGTTGCTTCATCTGCACGGCGTTCTGTCATTGAACAGTGATCACCTAACAGATCAATCTCATCCAATTTATAATGATAGCCACCACTCTTAGTAGTGCGTTTGGTTAAACCGTGCTGTTTTGACAATAAATACTTGATGCCTCGGTGTAAAGATAAATCGGGATAACGGCGAATCGGTGAAGTAAAATGCGCATATTCTGTCAAAGCCAAACCGAAGTGTCCAATATTATCACCACTGTATATCGCTTGGCTTAATGAGCGCAATAACATTGTCTGAATTAATTCTTTATCAGGGCGTTCATTCACTTTTAACATTAATTTGGCATAATCCGCCGGTGTCGGCTTTAATCCGCCTTCCAGAGTTAAACCGCATTCTCTTAAGAAAGTACGGAAAGAGGTGAGTTTTTCCTCGCTCGGCAAGGCGTGAATGCGGAATAGTGCCGGCTCTTGATGTTGCTCCATAAAATGTGCTGCACAAATATTCGCCAAAATCATACACTCTTCAATAATTTTATGGGCGTCATTGCGTTGTATCGGCTCAATTCTTTCAATTCTGCCTTGATCATTAAAAATAAATTTGGTTTCTACTGTTTCAAAATCAATTGCGCCTCGTTTATGTCGTGCATTCAATAGCACTTTAAACATTGCATACAGTTCTTGTAAATGTGGCACTAAATCTTGATAACGTTCGGTTAATTCTTCGTCTCCCTGCAAAATTCGCCATACTTTGCTGTATGTTAAACGTGCGTGTGAATTCATTACCGCTTCGTAGAATTGGTACTGTTCAATTCTACCTTTTGCAGACAGTTGAATTTCACACACCATACAAAGGCGATCTACCTGTGGATTAAGTGAACACAAGCCATTCGATAGCACTTCCGGTAACATAGGCACAACCCGACTTGGAAAATAGACGGAATTTCCTCTTTGATAGGCTTCTTTATCTAGCGCACTTTTTGGACGCACATAGTAACTGACATCCGCAATCGCCACCCATAATTTCCAACCGCCGTGCTCGCATTTTTGACAAAATACTGCATCATCAAAATCACGGGCATCTTCACCATCAATCGTAACCAAAGGTAGTTGTCGCAAATCGACACGCCCTTGTTTATCCTTGTCATCAACGATTTCACTCAATCCTTGAATCTGCTGTGCCACCTCTTCCGGCCAAACGTGCGGAATATCGTAATTGCGAATAGCAATTTCCACTTCCATTCCTTTCGCCATATTGTCGCCCAACACTTCGGTGATTCTGCCGGTTAAACGGGAAAGCCCTTTTTCTTTAGGTTTCAGTTCCACCACCACAACTTGCCCCATTCTTGCTCCGGCACGATATTCATTCGGAATTAAAATATCGTGATTAATCCGGCTATCATCCGGCACTACATAACCGATGCCCTCTTCTAAGAAAAAACGACCGACAATCTGCTTCTTGCGACATTCTAGTACCCGGACAATTCGCACCTCTTTGCGTCCGCGACGATCTACGCCGTTCGGCTGTGCCAATACATAATCATCGTGTAACACTTTTTGCATTTGGCTATTAGGGATAAACCAATCATCCTTTACGCCATCAACCTGCAAAAAGCCATAACCATCTTTATGACCAATCACCGTTCCCTTCAAAAGATCCAATCGTTCAGGCAAGGCATAACATTTGCGCTTAGTAAAAACCAACTGCCCATCATTTTCCATTGCTCGTAAACGGCGACGCATTCCCTCCTGCTGCTCCGGATCGGTAATTGCTAACGCTTGTAAAATAGATTCCCGACTCATCGGTTTATTATGATCTCGAATAACCGTAAGGATCAATTCACGACTTGGAATTGGATTTTCATATCTTTCAGCTTCCTCGCTATAATGAGGATCTTGATATTGCATTAATGTCTCCTTAATTTTTTGTTTTATTTATTGCTTTTATTCACAATTAAAATATTGATTCATTTCTAACGCCGGTTTTGCTTTTTTATCTTGCCCTATCTGTTTTGCAGGCACGCCCGCTACCGTAGAATAAGCTACAACCGGATGTAACACTACCGAGCAGGCGCCAATTTTGGCATATTCACCTACTTCGATATTTCCTAAAATTTTTGCACCAGCACCAATCATCACCCCTTTACGCACTTTAGGGTGGCGATCACCAACTTCTTTTCCTGTACCGCCCAATGTCACATCTTGCAAAATAGAAACATCATTCTCTATCACAGATGTTTCCCCAATAACAATACCTGTAGCGTGATCTAACATAATACCGTAACCAATTTTTGCTGCCGGATGAATATCAACATCAAACGCAACAGAAATTTGATTTTGTAGATAAATTGCTAATGCTTTCCGTTGTTTCTGCCATAAGTGGTGAGTGATACGATAACTTTGCAACGCGTGAAATCCTTTTAAATAAAGTAATGGTGTAGAATAAAGTTCCACTGCCGGATCGCGAACTCGTACAGCTTCAATATCGTGAGCAGCACTTTCAATAATTTTTGGATTTTCCCGATAAACTTCATCAATAATTTCACGCAATGAGATCGCTGGCATTGTCGAGCTAGATAACTTATTCGCTAAAATATAACTTAGCGCCGTACCCAAATGTTGATGCGTTAAAATTGTTGAATGGAAAAAACTTGCCAATGAAGGTTCTTGTTCTGCGAGTAATTTTGCTTCATCTCGAATGCTTTGCCAAATCCGTTGTAATAGTACCGACATAGATACCCCTATTCACTTTTCTTTTCTCTTGATAATAAATTTGCTGCTGCTTCAGTTGCAGTTAACCCACAGAATAGCATTTGATAAATTTGCTCAACAATCGGCATTTCTACCTGCTGTTGTTGTGCTAATCGATAGGCCTCCTGTGTGTTGAAATATCCTTCTACAACTTGCCCAATTTCCTGCATCGCTTGTTCTACAGAATAACCTTTGCCTAACATCATTCCAAAACGGCGATTACGAGATTGATTGTCGGTACACGTTAAAACTAAATCACCTAAACAGGCCATTCCCATAAATGTGTGTGGTTCTGCACCTAAAGACAATCCTAAACGTGAAATTTCTGCTAAACCACGCGTGATCAATGCTGTTCTTGCATTCGCTCCATAACCGATACCATCTGAAATACCAGCACCAATTGCGATCACATTTTTAATCGCTCCACCCAACTGCACACCAATCATATCCGGATTCAGATAAACGCGGAAATGTTTACTGCAATGAATACGTTCCTGTAACGCTTTGGCAAAAGCCTCTTCTGTTGAAGACAGCACAATAGCAGTCGGCAAGCCTGAAGCCAGTTCTTTAGCAAATGTCGGCCCTGATAAAACAGCCAATGGCATATTATTTCCTAAAATATCTTTCGCTACCTGATGTAACAAGCGTCCGCTATTATGTTCCAAACCTTTACTTGCCCAAATAATACGATGTTGCGGTTTTAATAAGGGCTTAATCTGCTTTAAAACATCGGCAAAAACGTGACTCGGCACAACGATCAATATATCTCGGCTGTTTGCAACTGCTGTATCCAATTCAGTTTCAATTTGTAATGCTTTCGGAAAAGTAACACCGGGCAAAAAACGTTCATTTTGCCGTTGTTGTGCCAATTTTCTCATTTCTACCGTATTTCGCCCCCATAATATTGTTGGCAAGCCATTTCTCGAAAGTGCTATCGCTAATGCTGTTCCGTAAGAACCAGCACCAATTACGGTAATGGGTAAAAATTCTGTCATAACTATCGCTTTTATTTGATTAGTGTTAAACAAAGGATAGACGAAAGAGAGAGGATTTCAATAAGATTTTAGAAAAGAGGTGAAAAAGCATCTCCGAAGAGACGCTTTTCAGAAATTAATTTACAGTTTCCGTTTTTTGTTCTTGAGCAGTCTCCGCCTGCGCTGCTTGTTGACGTTGCAAATATTCAACAAATAAAGCATCAAAATTAACCGGTGCCAAATTTAATGCAGGGAATGTGCCTCGATTAACTAAATTTGAAACTAATTCTCGAACATATGGAAACAACATATTCGGACATTGTGAAGTTAATGCGTGAGCTAACTGCATCTCTTCTAAACCGCTGATAGCGAAAATACCTGCCTGTTTTGCTTCACAAATAAAGGCAACAGTATCAGTACCTTCCAGTTTGGTTTCAATAGAAACATTAAGTACCACTTCATAAAGATTTTCTGCTAATACATTTGTTTCTGTATCCAAATCGAATTTTAAGACCGGTTTCCATTCCTGTTGGAATAAATGAGGTAAATTCGGTGCTTCAAATGAGACATCTTTTACATAAATGCGTTGAATCTGCAACATTGGTTGTGCTTGTTGTTCTGAACCTTGTTCTGCTGTTTTATTTTCTTCTGCCATCACTAATTTCCTTTTTTATCTAATCAACTTTTTTTAACAAGAGGTAAATTCGCTGCTCGCCAACCTTGGATTCCCTCTTTTAATGAATAAACCTGCTTAAAACCTTGTTTATACAACTGCTCTGCTGAACCGCGTGAAGTCATTCCTGAAGCACAAACAACAATGACCGGTTGCTCTTTGTACTGCTCCAATTTACCAAGATTATGCTGTTTAATATCGCTTGGTAACACATTTTGACTGCCTGCGATATGGCCACGCAAAAACTCTTCAATACTACGTAAATCAATAATAACGGCATTCTGTTTATTAACTAATTGTGACAAAGTCGCTTGATCAATCTCCTTTGCACCAGAAACGGCACTTTTTACAAAAACATAAATTGTCCCGATAAATACGACAATCCACGCAATAACCATCACCGTATGTTGAGAGGCAAACGCTATTGCCTTCGGCATAAATTCTTCCATTTATTTTGATCTCTTATCTTATTAATGGTTAAAAAGTTGAATAAGTATAACCTTACTCTATAGAATTAAACAATCGAAACATCATTTTTCCGGAAAAAATCTCAACAAAAATAAAGCACTTCTCTACATTATGCAGAAAAGTGCCTATTTCTTTTAATTAAGCATTAAAGATAATATTTTTTAATTACTTTCAAATCATCGCTTAATTCATAAACTAAAGGCTGTCCAGTTGGGATCTCTAAATCCATAATGCCTTCATCAGAAATACCTTCTATGTGTTTCGCCAAAGCGCGAAGTGAGTTACCGTGAGCCGCAACCAATACTTTCTTACCGGATAATAATGCTGGTGCAATTTGATCTTCCCAGAAAGGTAACACACGATCTAAAGTTACTTTTAAATTTTCACAATCAGGCACTACATCCGCCGGCAAATGTTTATAACGGCGGTCATTATGTGCTGAATTAGGATCATCTTTTGCTAATTCAGGCGGCAATACATCATAAGAACGACGCCAAATGTGAACTTGTTCATCACCAAACTCTTCCGCAGCTTCTTTCTTATTTAAGCCTTGTAAACCACCATAGTGACGTTCATTTAAACGCCAAGTTTTAATTTGTGGAACCCATAACTGATTAGATTCTTCCAAAACAAGGTTACAAGTTTTAATCGCACGAGTTAATACGGAAGTAAATGCGATGTCAAATTCAAAACCAGCTTCTTTTAATTTACGACCTGCCGCTTTTGCTTCTTCAACCCCTTTTTCACTTAAATTAACATCGCGCCAGCCGGTGAAAAGATTCAATGCATTCCATTCACTTAAACCATGACGAATAAACACTAATTGCATAATGATTCTCCTAAAAATTAGATCAAAAAACTGCACTCTTTATAACAAAATTTGATTACTTTTAAAATAGAACGGCTTCGCTTTTATTAGAATTGCTGATCTTTAACAAAAAAAATTCTAAAATAGCACCAAATTATTCTGTTTTTTATCATTATCATTGTTTGAATTATGTTCAATACCCGTTTTACTGTTCAGTCTTTATGCCACCTAATATTGTGTTCATTATTACTAATGAACAGCAATATCGGCTATGCAGTAAATGATCTTGCATCAATTCAGCAACAAATAAAACAACAAGAACAAAAGATTGCTCAGCAACAGCAAGAAAAAAGCCAGTTACAGTCACAACTAAAATATCAACAACAAAAGATTGAAAAAATTAGTGATCAACTGCAACAAAGTAGAGATGAACTAAAAACAATTCAACGCAATATTCAAAACGGGCAAAAACAAATTCGCCGATTACAACAACAAGAACGCGAACAAAAGCAACAGCTGGCACATTTGCTTGATTCTGCTTACCGTAAAAATTTACAACAACACGAAATTGAGAAAATGTTCTCTCAAGAAGCACGCGACAGTGATCGAATGAATACCTATGTGAAATACATTAATCAACAAAAAATCGCATTGATTCAGGATCTTAAACAGACTCAAGAACAGCTAAAGCAGCAACAACAGCTAGTTAAAGAACAGCAACAACAGCAACAACAGGAAATTAACAAGCAACGCCAGCAACAGCGTTCATTACAGCAAGTTAAGAACGAACACCAATCCACATTAGCCAAATTAAATCGCAGCCTAACCGCCAATCAAAATAAATTAACGCAATTAAAAGAGAACGAAAACCGACTACGCCAAGAAATCGCTGCGGCGGAACGAGCTGCTAAACAACGAGAACAACAGGAACTGGTCTCTTTACAGAAAAAACAGAAAAAAGCGGAACAGGAACATCAAACTTATAAACCGACAGAAAAAGAGCAACAGTTGGTTGGGAGAGGAAATGGTCTCGGAGCGGCACGCCGTCAATATATAATGCCGGTTTCCGGACGAGTAAGTAACCGCTACGGCTCAATTCAAATGGGAGAAATCCGCTGGAAAGGCATTGTTATTCAAGCCAATCGTGGTGCAAATGTGAGAGCCATTGCTCCGGGCAAAGTGATTTTAGCTAATCGTCTTCAAGGTTATGGTTTGGTCATTGTGATTGATCACGGTCGAGGTGATATGAGCATCTACGGTTATAACAGTACATTGCAAGTCCGAAACGGCGATGTGGTCAGTGCCGGTGAAACTATTGCTCAAGTTGGGCAAAATGAAGACGGTCGTGCAGCACTCTACTTTGAAATTCGCCGTCAGGGTGAACCAGTAAATCCATCACATTGGTTAAAGTAATAGCGGAGTTAACAGTGAAATATTGCATAAAATGTCTTCTTGCGTTATTAATGCTGTTCAGTTTGTCACCTAATGCTGCTCAATTAGCTATTGTGATCGATGATATTGGTTATCGTCAGCACGAGGACAATGCTATTTTTGCACTACCTTTAGCCGTCAATGTTGCTATTATCCCTTCCGCACCTTATGCACAACAACGTGCAAAACAGGCTCATCAGCAAGGTCGTGATACTTTAATACATATGCCAATGCAAGCTAAAAGCAATATAAAACTAGAAGCCAATGGCTTAGTGCTTGGGCTAACACCATCTCAAGTTTCATATCGTATTGATTTAGCACAAAATATTATTCCCAATGCTATCGGAATGAATAATCATATGGGAAGTGCCGCCACTTCCGATAGCGGTTTAATGCATATTTTAATGCAACAATTAGCACAAAGAGGATTATCATTTCTGGACAGTAAAACCATAGGTAATAGTGTTGCTGTCAAAATTGCCAAACAATATGGTGTTAGTGCGTTAGAGCGTAATATTTTTCTTGATGATAATAATGAATATGACAATATACAGCGCCAATTCCAACGAGCCATTCAATATGCAAGAAAACATCAAACTGCTATTGTTATCGGACACCCTAGAAAAAATACTATTGCCGTGTTACAGCAACAGTTATCCCATCTTCCAGCAGACATTGAATTAATCAAGATCAGCCAACTTTGGCAACAATCTCCTCAATTACTACAGCCATTTAATTTCTGGTTTAGTGATATTCCTGCACCAACATCAAAGCCACCATTCTATTTTCAAGAAAATTTACGAGGAATTCCGCAGTAAAATTAGGTTTAATTCTTGAAAATTCAGTCATATATTGTTACCGTTTACGCTATTTTTAAATTTTCATTTAATGATACTAATAGTAAGAAATTAATTTCGATAGTGAACAATAATCCAGAGGTTCGGTAATGATGAAATGGCAAAAAATATCTTTCTCTCTTACAATTTTATTTGCCGCCCTATCTGCTTTTGCCGATAAGCCGATAACCTTAAAAGTGGAAGGTATCAAAAATAAAACCGCCTATAATAATGTGATGGTACATCTCTCTTCACTAAAAACTATCCCTGTGGAAAATTCAGATCGTTATTATTATTTGGCAAGTAAAACGATTGATGAGGCATTACGTGCTGTTGGTTATTTTAACAGCAAAATTGATTATCAATTTGTGCCACAGCCTAATGCTAAACAGGATATTCTAATTGCTACCGTTATGTTAGATGAACCTGTTAAAATTGCCGAAATTCAGGTACATCTATTGGGTGATGCGAGAAAAGATGAGAATTTTCTTGCATTACAAAAACAGGTTCCTAAATTAGGTAGCGTCCTTAATCAAGGCGTTTATGATGACTATAAAGGGGAATTAGAAAAAGTAGCTCTTGCTAAAGGTTTTTTCGATTACCAATTTTTAACGCATCGTTTAGCGATCCTACCTTCTGCTCACGAAGCCTATTGGCAACTTACCTTCGACAGTGGTAAACGTTACCATTACGGTAAAATTCGTTTTCAAGGTTCACAAATTAGAGACGATTATTTGCATAATATTCTTGCTATTCAAAGTGGAGATCCTTATTTAATCAATGATCTTTCTGAATTAAGTACAGACCTCTCTGCCAGCAACTGGTTTAAATCTGTTTTAGTTCAGCCTAATATTGATAAACAAAATAAAAAAGTCGATCTTGATGTTTTAGTTCAACCCCGCCTAAAAAATAGTTATGAAATCGGGATCGGTTACAGTACCGATGTTGGTCCTCGTTTACAGTTCGGTTGGAACAAACCTTGGATTAATAGTCGTGGACAAAGTTTTTCTTCCAATTTCTATATCTCCGATCCTAAAAAAACCATTGAAGCAACCTATAAAATTCCCTTATTAAAACAACCGCTTAACTATTATTATGAAATTTCTACCGGTTATGAAGAAGAAAAGAAAAACGACACTGATACCTCCGGTTTAACCTTAGCCATTCTTCGCTATTGGAACAGAGAGACAGGTTGGCAAAATTCTTTCGGCGTAAGAGCTCGTTATGATAACTTTACCCAAGCGAATGTTTCCAATCGTACTGTATTAATTTATCCAACTGCCGGTTTTAACCGTACCCGTGTTCGTGGGGGATTATTTCCTTATTGGGGAGATGCACAGAAAATCACGCTTAATTGGGGGAATAAAACAGTAGGCTCAGATGTCAATTTTTATTCCGCTATTGCCTCCACTTCTTGGATTCGAACTTATGCAGAAAATCATCGTTTTTTAACTCGAGCAGAAATTGGCTATCTCTCAACCAATCAATTTGACAAAATTCCACCGGCACTACGTTTTTTTGCAGGCGGTGATAGAAGTATCCGCGGTTATGGTTATCATAAAATTTCACCGAAAGATAAAAATGGTGAATTAACAGGCGCAAATCGCCTTTTTACCGCCAGCCTAGAGTATCAATATCAGGTGAAACCAAAGTGGTGGGCAGCTATTTTTTATGACACCGGTTTTGCTTCTGATCGCTTTGCCTTCAATGATTTACGTAAAGGAACAGGCATCGGTGTGCGATGGAACTCGCCTATCGGAGCAGTGAAATTTGATATTGCGACCCCGATTAATGATAAAGACGACAGTAAAAATATCCAATTTTATATTGGCATAGGAGCAGAATTGTGACAGATAATCCAAAAAATCCCGAAACAGAACAAGCTACTGACAACGCACAAACTGCTTCAATTGCGATAAAGAAAAAAACATCCAAGAAGATTATCAAATGGTTTGCAATTAGCTTAAGTGCGGTTGTGATTTTACTGTTTACTACAATTATCTCATTTCTAAACAGTGAAACCTTACAACACAAACTACTCACACTACTTGATCAGAAAATAGAACAAATACAAATTACTGAAGTAAAAGGGAATTTAAAACAAGGATTAACACTATCTAATCTTACTTATCATACTGACGGCATTATACTTATCCTGCCAAAAACGCAGTTACAACTTACACCACAATGTTTATGGCAAATGACGATTTGCATTAATCAATTCAGCCTACAACAGCCACAAATTGAAATTGATACGGCATTGTTGCCACCAAGCGCACAAGATAACAAGCAATCCAATAGCAGCATAGCAATGCCGATTAGCTTAAATTTGCCACAAATTGAGATAAATCAACTTGCACTTAAAATCGATAATCGCTTGATCACACTTGATCATTTTTCTACCGGCTTGCAAGCAAACCGTAACAACCATTTTCATCTGTTGCCGACAAAAATCAATGGTTTAAGCGTTATCGAAACAGTGGAAAATCAGCTTTTGCAAAAATTGGAACAACTTGATGTTACAGATAAGCCAACACAAGAAAAAGAAGTTGAAAAACCAATGGATTGGCAAGCGTTAAAACAATCTTTAAATCAACCATTATTGGATAAAAAGCAAACACTAAAACTGCCTTTTAGTGTTGAAATCGATATCATTTCCGCCCAGAATTGGCTTTATCGCCAACAAAATACCAAAGGAAAAAATTTATCAGAACAGAAACTCAGTGAATTAGTGTTGAAAGCAAACAGCGATGATCAACAATTCAATTTAACTAAGCTCTATTTACGTAGCACTATTGTCGATCTTGATGGTCAGGGGCAGCTACAATGGCGTGATAATTATCCGCTTCAATTCACGCTGAAAGGAGAATTTCATCAACAAAAAATCCTCGATGAAAAAGGTGAACAACCCACATTTCCAAACAGCCATTTAACTGTCACTGCCAACGGTGAACTGTACGCTAAAACCAACATTAACACCAGCATTAGCGGCGTGGTGGATGCTACGCTATCATCACAGCTTGAATTAACCGCAGCAAAAACACCGTTTAGCTTGGATTTAGCGATTCAACAGGCAAAATATCCACTATTCTTAAGTAAAAGTGAAAATCCAGCAACCGATCAGATCCGTTTAGTAAAAACGAAATTGAATGTTGTCGGTGATCTGTTGCACTATCAGGCGACTCTACAAGGCAACGTTGAGGGGATGCATTCGCCAACGGTTGATCTGGAATTGAACGGTGAGGGTTCGATTGGTGATTTTCGTATCCAATCCGCACATCTGTCCGGTTTAGGCGGCAGTGTTGATTTGCAAGGTTACACCTCTTGGCAAAATGAAGTCATTTGGGATAGCCGGCTACAATTAAAAAACCTTAATGTTTACCGCTATTTTCACAGTGTAGATTGGTTGGCAACCCTCTCCGGCGAGTTGGCTTCTTCCGGCAAAGTCGATGCTCAAGGCTGGCAAGTGGATATTCCGGTTATCAATCTCACCGGCAGTGCCAATAATCGCCCAATTAACATTCAAGGCGATCTTGCCCTCAGCAATCAAATTCCGCTTCTTAGTAAAGGATTTCAATTCGATTATGGGCAAAATCATCTGCTTTTAAAAGGCAAATTGGCGCAAGATTCACAATTTGATTTAACGCTTAATGCACCTGATTTTAGCGGACTTTATCGAAGTTTAGATCTTGCCGCACAAGGTGAGATCCGGATCAGCGGTGATATTCAGCAGCCGGAACTGGATCTCAACCTTGATATTGCGAAGCTCAAATTTGATACGCTTTTACTACAAAATGCTGATATCAAAGGTAAAATCCAAAGCGATCAACAAAATATTCGCGGCAATCTTGCGTTAAAACTGGCGCAATTTAAGTTGGGAGATGCCGTGCAACTGACGCAATTACAACTCAATGCTAAAGGTGATGAAAAAAATCATCAGCTCAATTTGCGTTCTCAAGGCAAACCGGCTGCGTTAAATGTTGATTTACAAGGTAGTTTTGATCGCAATGCCGAACGCTGGCAAGTCAATCTTAAAAACGGCAAAATCGACACACTCATCGGACAATTCAATGCCGATAAAACCATTAATGTCGATTACCTCAATCAAAAACAGCAGGCAACCATTTCCGCACATTGTTGGAATAACAGCAGTTTACCGCTCTGTTTTCCGCAAACCTTTACCGCTGGAGTGAACGGTCATCTTCCGTTTAAATTGCAACAGGCGGATTTACGCTTCCTAAAACCATTTCTTGGCGACAATACGCAGCTGAATTCTCGTTTCAATCTTGATGGTGAGGTAAATTGGTATCAGGATAAACCATTTGATGCCAAACTGAATTTAGACAGTAATAGCTTGTCATTAGTGCAAAAACTGGATTATCGCCGTTTTGCATTGAATTTGGACAGAATATTGCTGAAAAGCACGATCAAAGATAACAATTTGAAACTGAACAGCGATATAAAAATTCGTAATAACGGCGAAATCAGTACCGAACTCACCTTAACCGATCTGTTGGACAGCAAAAAATTGGGCGGGAAGGTGCAATTCAAAGCCTTACAATTAGCACTGATTAAGCAGTTGTTAAATTCTGGAGATCAGCTTGACGGCAGAATTAATGCGGATTTGAGTCTGGCAGGAACGGCTTACTCACCACAATTACACGGCAGACTGGCATTGACGCAATTAACCAGTTCAATGCCGGCATTGCCGTTTAATATTAAGGATGGTTTTGCCAATCTGAACTTTAACGGCAACCGCTCCACAATGAAGGGTGAAATCATCACTCAAGAGGGTACATTGCACTTAAAAGGCGATAGCAGTTGGCAAATGTTAGATCACTGGCAAGCTAATTTAAATGCGAAATCCGACGGGCTGTCACTCAATATTCCAGAAATTGCAAAATTGACCGTAGTTCCCGATATTCATCTGCACGCGCAACCACAACACTTGAATATTGAAGGCAAAATCGATATACCTCGAGCTAATATTGACATTGAACAATTACCGGAAAGTGCGATTACAGTTAGCAACGATGAAGTGATTTTAGAACAGAAACCTAAACTTTCTGCGGATCAGCGTTTAAATAGTTTCAATCAAAAAACAAATGCATTTTTATCCACTAATATTAATATCAGTTTAGGAGAACGCGTTTTAATAAAAGCTTATGGCTTAAAAAGCCGTTTAGATGGTGTACTGAATTTACGTCAACAAGACAACCAGCTCGGTCTTTATGGTCAAATTAAATTACTGAACGGGCGTTTTGCTTCTTATGGACAAGATTTGCTCGTGCGTAAAGGTGAAATTATCTTCTCTGGATTACCATCACAACCAACTTTAAATATTGAGGCAATTCGTAACCCAACCGCAATGGAAAATAGTAATATTACTGCAGGCATTCGTGTTACTGGTTTAGCAGAATCGCCTACCATTCAAGTGTTCTCCGAACCCTCAATGTCACAAGATAATGCTCTTTCCTATTTACTCACAGGTAGATCGCTCTCTTCTGACGGTGGGAACTCAGGAGCTTCGCTAGGTGCTGCATTAATCAGTATGAGTTTATCCAAAACCGGAAAAATTGTTGGGCAGATCGGCGAGACATTCGGTATCCGTAATTTAAACTTGGAAACACAAGGTCTAGGAGATCAATCACAAGTTGTAGTTAGTGGTTATTTGACACCTCGTTTACAGGTAAAATATGGTGTAGGATTATTTGAACCATTAGCTGAATTAACACTTCGCTATCGCTTATTACCGAAATTATATTTACAATCCGTATCAGGGACATCTCAAGCTGTTGATCTCTTATATCAATTTGAACGTTAAAGGATAGTTACTATGAAAGAAATTGCTGTCGTCGATCTTGGATCAAACAGTTTTCATATGATTGTTGCCCGTATTGTGAACGGTTCAATCCAGATACTCTCTCGTCTTAAACAAAAAGTACAATTAGCCGAAGGACTCGATCAAAATCAAATCCTTAGTCAGTCAGCAATAGATCGTGGTATTGCTTGTTTAGCACTTTTCTCTGAACGTTTACAGGGATTTCCTGAGGAAAATGTACAAGTTATCGGCACTTATACTTTACGTCGAGCATTAAACAGTGATCAGTTCTTGCAGCAAGCAGCGCGGGTTTTCCCTTATAAAATCAATATTATTTCTGGTCAACAGGAAGCAAAATTAATTTACGCTGGCGTGTCACATACCCAACCAGAAAAAGGTCGAAAACTGGTTATAGATATTGGTGGCGGTTCTACGGAAATGGTAATCGGTGACGACTTCACACCGTTAATTGCCGAAAGTCGTCATATGGGTTGCGTCAGCTTTGCTAAACGTTTTTTCAAAGACGGCGTTATCAGTAAACAACGTTTTCAACAGGCTAAACAATGCGCTTTAGAAAAAATTGAAGATCTCACTTGGGAATATCGTCAACTTGGCTGGGAATCAACTCTCGGCTCATCCGGTACAATAAAAACCGTCGGTGAAGTTCTATTGGCTCTGCATTTTAAAGATGGGCTAATCACCCTTAATCGTCTTAATGATCTAATCGAACGTACCCTCAAAGTAACTCATTTTACACAACTGCATTTGCCAGGATTACACCACAATCGCATTGATGTCTTTGTGCCGGGACTGGCAATTTTAGTAGCACTATTTGAAACATTCCAAATAAAAAGTATGCGTTATTCAGATGGCGCAGTGCGTGAAGGCGTAATGTACAATTTTGAAGATAAATTCCGTGTCGGTAATATTCGTGAACGTACGGTAAACAGCTTGAACCAACAATTTAATCTGGATCGGCAACAGGCACAGCGAGTTGCACAAACTGCACAGATGTTGGCAAAACAGTTTAAATTATGGAAAGACACACAATACAGCGAAGAAATGAAACAAATTTTATACTATGCCGCATTAACTCACGAAGTTGGTATTGTCATTAACCATCGCAATGTACAAAAACATTCTGCCTATATTTTACAAAACACCGAATTGCCCGGTTTTGATAATGAACAACAACGTTTATTAGCGATTTTAGCACGTTTTCATACCGGAATTTTCCGTATTGCCGATATCCCAGACTGTTATCGTTACAACAATGACGATGTAATATCGCTGATTTTATTATTACGTTTAGCCGTTATTTTTAATAAAGCACGACAAGCAACGGAACAGACGGAAACTGGATTGCAAAACAAACACGCTCAACAGTGGCAATTAACTTTTCCGAATCGTTATCTTAAAAATAATCCACTGTTAAATAACGATCTTCAACAAGAACAAAAATTCCTTGCCTCTTTGGGGATCATTTTTAATTACCAATAAAAATATAAGGGTACTTTTCTCTGATCTGTACCCTTATGCATTTCAATTCTTTCGTATCTTAATCGATTGATAATTCCAATGAATTATCTTTTTAATCCTGCTGGAATTGCTGGGGCGACAAGGCGCGATAACTCCGTCCCTTGCAAATCAATCGAACCAAATCGAGGATGATGGTTATTCCAATCATTAACTGCCTGTTCCAGATCCTGCACATTATCGGCAACAAAATTCCACCAAATCACTGTTGGATGCGACAACGGCTCACCGCCCAATAACATAATATGCGTTCCCTGCTCTGCCCACATCTTTAATTCTCCCTGAGCAGATATGCAATCAGATAAAATCGCAATTTCATCCTTGGCATAGCTCTCTCCATTAATTTTAATTGTGCCGTTTATCACTAAAATGGCATATTCAAATTTATCCTGACGCTCAATTTCAAATGTTTGAGCCTGTTGAAAACGCATATCAACACCCACTAACGGACTAAATTGACTAGTCGGTGCTTGATGACCTTGATAACTACCGGTTGTTAAAATGTAATCAATACCCTGATCCGACCATTCCGGCAACTGCGGATAATGCTCAAAATTAGGCTCGATCTCTTTATCCATCGGCAAAGCAATCCATAACTGCACCGCGTGCAGATTTTTGACACCGGATGGCGTCTGTTCCGTATGACTGATACCACGATGATTACCGGTTCCGGCGGTCATCAAATTTACCTGTTTCGGACGAATTAATTGGCGATTACCTAGACTATCCTGATGCCACACTTCTCCTTCCAACATCCAAGTGAATGTTTGCAAATTGGTATGAGGATGCAAACCAACCTGCATTCCTTTATTTTCTTGACTGAATGTTGCTGGGCCAGCGTGATCAAGAAAACACCATGCTCCTACGGTTCTATGCTTATGTTGAGGCAAAAGACGAGCGACAGGAATACCGCCAACATCTTTAGTTTTAGCCAAAAATTTATCAATACTCATTTATTTTCTACCCACTGAAAAAAATGTTCCGCAAACTGTTTTAAGAAATTAGTAGTACGTTCATCTAGATCAAAACTTGCTTTACTCAAATAAACTTCTGGTTGAGATAAAACATTGGCACCAACAAAAGTCAGCACTTTTCGCAGATCCAAACCGGCATTAATACCACCATAAACCCCTGGAGAGGCTGTTATAATAGCAACCTTTTTATTTATCCACATATTTTTTCCATAAGGGCGAGTAGCAATATCAATCACATTTTTTAATGCGGCAGGAATGGTTCGATTATGTTCTGGAGACGCAATTAGAATAGCATCGGCACACTTTATCTGTTCTCTCATACGATTATAGGATGGAATGTCTATTTCATCTAAATCCTGGTTATACAAGGGCAAATTACTAATATCAATCTCTTCAATTTCAACATTCTCTGGTGCAAATTTCAGAATTTGATTTGCAATATGACGATTTAATGATCGCTTGCTTAAACTTCCTACAATGAGTGCAATTTTCATAAATTCATCTACCAATAATTATAAAAAAACAAGGGGGTAATCCCCTCTAAATAGTACAATATCAATCAATCAAAATTAACTTCTTTCAGAATCAAGTTGTTCATTATTATGTTCAATTTCACATACTTTTAAATATGATCTTTAGATTCACAAGCCCGACTCTATTGGTAACTCCGCTTTGCACCAAGCATCGAAACCGCCACGAACACTATAAACCTCATCAAAACCTTGCTCGACTAAAAATTGAGCCACATTACGGCTACTGTTACCGTGATAGCAAATGACGACTATCGGATCTTCAAAATCACAGCATTGGCAAAATTCACCATAACTTTGATTAGTTAAGTGAAATGCTGCTTGCGGATGGCTATAAGCAAATCGTTGTATATCGCGTACATCGACCAGAAATGCTTGTCGCTCCTGAACCAGTTGCCACGCAGTTTGCACATCAATTTCTTGAAAAGTTTCTGCCATAAATTCCCCCATAAAAATGAGCCGATATTATACAGAATTTCATTTGATTATTAACAATCTTACAACACAATTTTCCCCAATGGATAATACACAATCACCTGATTACCACTGCATTGAATATTAAAAATAATGCCATTTTGTTGCACATTTTTTTCACAATTTTCACCGATTACTCTTAAATTCCATTGGTTTTCAGCAACTTGTAAAGCCTGTGTCTCCTGCCACAACATTGCTGTTTGATGTTGCTGTCGATTAACCCAATGCTGTACTGATAACAATAACAGTGACAAAAAAATCAATGCTGTCAATACGCTAATAATAGTGCCACCCTTCAAATTATATTGCGTCAAAATCACGCCAACCACCCCTCATTTTCCAACTTGAATATCGTTTTGATAACTTCCGGATAATCTCTGCATCAAATACAATTTTAATATTTTCACCATAACGCAATTCTCTTTCATAAATAATTGCACCAAAAATAGTGCCTTTTCCTAAAATTTCTACATCATTGAGAGCAACAATCACACCATAAAAATCCTGTTCTAAGGTAATTACATTCTGCTCCACTTTCCATATTTGCGGCTGCACAGCTGAAGTGGGTTCCATCGATGATGTAGAGAACGGATAGTTGATATTGAAATATTTTTTTAATGGCGAATTTAAATTTTTTTTCGGTTCCTGAACAAAAATCTGTTGTAACTCACAATCAATAAAATGGTTTATTCCACTACCAAATTTATATTTTTCTGAGGTTAATCTTTCAGTATAATTTAAACTATCTATATGATTAGATTGACAAAAAACAGAATATTGTTGTTGATACTGTTGATATAACTGTGCTTGTTGCAAGGCATAATCTTGTCTTATTGATAGATTTTGACGATAAAGTGATAAATCATCTTCTGCCACCAACAACAATAACAGCACAATAGCGTTAATAAATAACAAGGTTAATAAATTGAGATAACCACTATGGTAATGCTGCATTTTGTACCTCATTGAGTAATGGCACTAGTGCGGTGGCTTGATAGGCGATCTGTTTTTGCTCATTTAAATATACTTTTAACGTTATCTGAACCCCTTTTTTCTCAGGTAGCCAATTAAATTTCAACATTTCCACAATGTAACTTTCCGGTAGTAGTTTATACCAACGTTTAGCAGTACAAGCCGAATTATTAAGATGTCGTTGGCACTCCTCAGCACGACATTCTTCGACAAAACTATTTTTTTCCATCAACAACATTTCAATATTATTATTGCCATAACGATAACCGAACAGTTCTTCGTTCAATTTGGTACTGCTATTGCGTCCATTTTCAATACAAGCTTGATTTTTCCGTTGACTACCTATACAACCATCCATATTTAGATCATAAAAAAACATAACACATTGATAATAACTGGATTTTTCCTGATTTAATTGAATACTCTTACCATCTATCTGAAACAATGCGAGGTTATTTTCCTGTTTCACAGCGTGATAGCCGGCACGGCGTAAATCTTTACTCATCAGCTGCAACGCTTTATGTACCTGATTTTGCAGTTGTAACTGCTGCTGTTGTTGCTGGCGATATTGATGAATTCTCATCAACAATGAAACTAAGATGGATACAATTAACATCGAGATCATCAATACAATTAACATTTCAGGCAGTGTTGCCCCGACAAAATAGGTTTTATGCTTAATCTTCATATTGTAAACAGGCACTCTCTGATATATTTTCATTGATTCTTACCTCACCAATGCCACTATATTTAAACAATATTCTTTGCTGCCCTGCCTGCAATAGAAAACACTTCTTTTTCATCGTGTTACGTTCCGGTTTAAACGTAGTCAACTCTTTTGGATAGTAATCTTTAGCGATAAAAGTAACTCTTCCCGGTGAATATGGCATATAGACTAATCTTTCTTGGTGTTTCTCGCAGCCTTGTAAATACAGACAATTACAAATTGCCACACTTTTTGGTTGTGCGATTAAACACCAATTATGCGCTGATTTGTTGCCGATTAACTGCCAGCTCTCCAAAGAATGGTTTATACGTTGTTGTACCAATGCCAAATAGCGTTGCAATCGATTCTGTTCCACATAAAGTAGAAATTGTTGCTGAATATTACGCCAATCAGGTGCAACCCATAACAACGAAAAAGAGAAAATAAAGATCACGACTAACAATTCAATCAAAGTAAATCCCGGTTGATATTTAGACATTACAAAAATCCAAAACACTTTTTTGAATGAGATTAATTGTTTCTAATAACAATGAGAAAAATAGTGCTTGTTTTTTGCGATCAGGATCGAAAAAAGAAAATTAAAATAAAAAAGTGCCGCATCAGGTGCGGCACAATGGAGGATTAATCTAGAATTCTAAGATGAGAAGTTTTTTTCTGAGCTTGGCTTTGTTCTTTAGACTTCTCTTTATTTTCGTCAGGTGGCGTGTCTACAATATCGGTAAAACCGTTCGGCTGATCATCATTGATTTCAGCGATTTCATACGCTTCTTCCTCTTCAAACATCACACCATCGCCATTTTCACGCGCATAAATTGCTAACGCTGCACCCAATGGAATCACAATATGCCGAATAACTCCATTAAATCTGGCACTAAAACGAATTTCTTCATTACCAAGTGAAAGATTACCTACTGCATTTGGTGATAAATTCAGCACAATCTGACCATCTCTTACATATTCAACCGGCACATCAACATTTGGATAATCGGCATTCACAACTAAATAAGGCGTAAGCTCATTATCGACTAACCAATCAAAATAAGCTCTTAGCAGATAAGGACGTTTCGGTGCTAATACTGTCATTATTTATCCTTATTTGTCATCCATAATATTTAACGCACTACTATTACCTAATGATTTAGCAAAGCTATCACGTGAAAACACTTTATTCATATAATTTTTAATAGCTTTACTACCGGCACCGCTGAACTCAATTCCTAATAATTGAATTCGCCATAATAAAGGTGCTAAATAGCAATCAACTAAACTGAATTCATTGCTCATAAAATATTCATATTGAGTGAATATCGGTGCAACTGCTAATAATTCTTCACGTAGCTGTTTGCGAGCAGACATCGAATCTGGATTGTTTTCATCCACTGCTTTCGCAAAAACAGGATACCAGTCATTTTCAATACGTTGCATTAACAAACGGCACTCTGCTCTTGCAACCGGATATACCGGCATCAAAGGTGGGTGAGGGAAGCGCTCATCTAAATATTCCATAATAATTCTAGAATTAAATAAAACTAAATCTCTATCCACTAATGTCGGCAAACTTCCGGTTGGATTCAGTTCCAATAAATCTTCTGAAATTTCTCCCGGCTCGATATTTTCAGTTTCATAGGCGACACCTTTTTCAGCCAACACAATTTTCACTTGGTGACAGTAAATATCGTTTTTGTCGGTAAAAAGTGTCATAATTGAGCGTCTATTGGCTGCTATCGTCATTTATTCCTCCGCTAAAAAGTGGGTATAAGCCAGTTACCCGAATAATAATTTAAAAATTTGACCGGTGATTGTAGCACATCTTGCCGTCATACTGTTATAAATTTAAAAAAATTGAATGTAACTATTTAATCTATAAAGATTTTATTTTGTAATTCCATAGTGACGTAATTTATTAGCCACCGCAGTATGTGAAATACCTAAATGTTGTGCCAATTTTCGCGTGCTTGGATATTCGGCATAGAATTTCTGCAAAATTGCTGCTTCAAAATATCCCAACATCTCTTCCAACGTTGCGCCTTGTAACTGTTCAAGATTAAACTGAGAACACCATTGCTGTTGCAAATGCAAGCCACTAATGGTTAACTTTCCATTCTCTACCAATGAACAAGCACGATATAAAGCATTATACAATTCACGAACATTACCTGACCAAACGTGTTTCTGCAAAAATGTAATAAAATCATTATCATAGTATGGCTGAGGAATGCCTAAACGGGCGGAAATCTGTTTCACAAACTGCTGTACCAACAGAGGGATATCCTCTTGTCGTTCTCGTAAAGGTGGAATATTTAATGTCAGCACATTTAAACGGTGATAAAGATCTTCTCGTAGTTTTCCCTGTTCTACATATGAAGATAAAGGTTCCTGAGTAGTACAAATAACACGCACATTAACATAATGTTCCTGTTCCTCACCTACTCGGCGAAAAGAACCATCATTTAAAAAGCGTAATAATTTAGCCTGCATCGGCAAAGAGAGTTCAGCAATATTATCCAACAACACCGTACCGTGATTAGCATACTCAAAAAAACCAATGGTTTTATGACCATTAGTGTTATAACCAAACATTTCCGCTTCTGTGTCTTCCGGAGGTAATCCTGCACAATTTACCGCAATAAACTGTTGATCACGTCGATTACCTAATTGATGGCACGCTTTAGCAATAAATTCCTTTCCTGTTCCAGTTTCACCTTGAATCAATAATGGTGCATCAGAAAAAGCGAATTTTTTTGCCATCGAAACCATTTCTGCCATTCTTTTACTTTTTGCCACCACTTCATCAAAAGTATTGCTGTGATAAATATTGAATTGTTGAGCATCGATACGCAACATATCGAAAGATTGTAATGTAACCACACTACCAATAAATCGCTGTTCATTTTCTGCCAGTGTTAACGGCAATAAATCAAAACGCCAATGCTGTTCGTCCAGCTGAATATGATGAGAAATTGCCAATGGTGTGGAATGTTGCTTTAACTGTTTCAAAAATGATTGATACCAACTTGCCTGTTGTAATGCTGGAATAGCATCAAGCAAAAATTGATTTTGTAGTGAGCTGACTCTAGGCTTTTTTTCTTGTAGATAAGGTAACAATAATTGAGTGGCGTGCTGATTGGCAAATTCGATTTTTCCTAAAAAATCAATGGACAAGATAGGGTGAGGAAGAGCTTCAAACAACGCATTAAGTTCTATGGTTTTACGCTCATAAGGCAAATAATCCAATTTCGTCACCGCCTTTACACCATCAATCCTGCGCAATTTATCGCTAAGATAATCAATTTGAAAATTGGCAATTTTTTCAAATTTCAGATAAATAATCCCATTTTGATCTATCTTTTTTAGTTCAATCCCTTCTAAATTAATTTGCTCTTTAGCCAATAAATCCAGAACTTCTTTAGCCACCCCGATTCTATCAATACAGGTTATCGCAAAACGCATCTTTTATCTCCTCATATTTTTATACTATCGGCTATAATACCTGATAGTTCGTATAGAAATAAAGAAAGCGTAAAGAAAAGTTTACGATTTTTCCACTAAAGGTAACAATTCAGCAATCGTTTCTATTTGATAAGTCGGTGATATAGCAGTTTGGTTGTCTCTGCCATAATGCAACCAGCAAGTATCCAATCCAGCATTATTACCGCCAAGAATATCTGATTCCAACGTATCCCCCACAACTAACACTTCCTCACTATGTCGTGGTTTTGCCAACTGCAAAGCGTGATAAAAAAAATCAGGATTCGGCTTAGAAACGCCGATCTCTTCAGAAACCACGACAAATTCAAAATAATCGCTTAACCCTGTTTTCTGCAAACGCAATTTCTGCATCGCAGTAAAACCATTGGTAATAATGGCTAATTTAGCACGATGCTGTAATTGTTGTAACAAATCCACCACGCCTTCCAACGGGCGACAAACTTCCGCCATTGTCAATAAAAAGCCGTGATTCAATTCCGCCGGTTTCACTGACAAACGCCTGCCCCACTCACTAAAACGTTGTTCCTGTAAGGTTTTTGCATCTATTTTTCCATCTTGATAAGCTACCCAAAGAGGTTTATTAAGTTGTTGATATTCAATAAAATCTTCTTGTGTAAAATCAACATCATAGTGAGTGAAAAGTCGTTTCAACCCTGAAAAAGAGTCAAAAGAGAATAAGGTTTCATCCGCATCAAAAAGAATCCAGTTATATTTCATCACATTCCTTATCCAATAAAGTTTGCAATTCCACATTGTTTTGACAATATTTCAATTTTGCAAATAGCTGTTCCGCTTCAATAAAATGATTCGATAAAAATCTAAGCCACTGCTTAATACGGGATAAATGATACCAACCGCTATCCCATTGATTATCAACACGACTATAATATTGCAATAAAATCAAAGTGTTCTGCCACGACATTACCTCGTTATTGTCTTTAATGACATAGCTCAAATTGGGAATTTGCAATGCACCGCGAGCCACCATTAAATCTTCACAACCGGTAACGGCAAGACATTCCTGTGCCTGTTGCGCATTAAAAATTTCACCATTAGCAATCACCGGAATAGATAATTTTTGTCTTACTTCTCCAATTTTCTGCCAATCAATTTTATCAGCACGATAACCATCCATTTTTGTTCTACCGTGAATTGCAATCTCATCAGCTCCCCCCTGCTGTACAGCATCGGCAATTTCCAGTGCTTTTTGTTTATCGTCCCAGCCTAAACGCACTTTCACACTAACTATTTTTTCAGAACTTACCGCTTGACGAATTGCTTTGGTCGCTTGATAAATCAGTTCTGGCTGTTTTAACAAACTCGCTCCGCCACAACTACCATTAACAGTTTTTGAAGGACAACCGCAATTAAGATCAATGCCGTGAGATCCCAATTCAATCGCCAAGTTAGCATTTTCTGCCAACCATTGCGGATGTTGCCCTAACAACTGAACTCTTACCGGTGTGGCACTATCTGTGTAACCCTGCTGATACAATTCAGGACAAAGCCGATAAAAAACCTTCTTTGGTAATAACTGGTCAACGACACGAACAAATTCAGACACACAAAGATCATAATTATTACAAGAGGTTAAAAGCTGACGCATAAACGGATCAAGCACCCCTTGCATAGGTGCTAAAATTAAACGCATTCTATTTTATTTCTTCCAGCCTTTGACCTTACAGATCAAATCATAGGCAGCTTGAATTTGTTGGGCTTTCTCTTTTGCCATCTCCATCATCTGTTCCGGCAATCCTTTCGCAATCAATTTATCTGGATGATGTTCATTCATTAATTTACGATAAGCTCTTTTCACTGCGGTTCGATCATCTTCTTCCGATACACCTAACACACGATAAGCATCTTCAAGTGTCGGCCCGGAAGAACTTTGCGCCGTATTTTGGTATCCGCCGTAGGATTGTTGATATTGATAATCGCCATTTTGTTGTTGGTATTGACGATAAAAACCGCCTTGAGAAAATTGACGTGCTGCATAAATCATCGCCAACATCTGCTCAAATTGCATTCTTGAATAACCCAATTCTTCGGCAACAATGAACAATACCTCTTTTTCATTCGGATGCAATTCTTGATCTGCCAGCGCCGTTTGAATTTGAATTTCCAAAAACATACGCAACAGGTCTGTACGCTGTCCACATCCGGCTCTAAACTCTCTGATGGCTTGACGAATAGGGAAATCAGCCTCTTTTCCTCGTGTAAATGCCGCTTTTGCTAATTGTCGATGCGCTTCATCAAGCTGCATACGATCCATAAACATATTGGCTAATTGAATGTCTTCTGCCGTAACCCGACCTTTAGACTTGCTCAAATGCCCCATCACCGCAAAAGTGGTCTGCATAAATAGAGATTGGCGTGAAACGGAACGCCCGAATAAAGAGGAACGTACGCTGCCCAACTCATATAATTTTTTATCGGCTAAATGCCCTAAAATAGCGCCGAAAATTGCGCCAAAAAAGCCGCCGAATTTAAAACCGACAATGATCCCGATTAACTTACCGATAAAATTCATCTCTTATCTTTTCCCTTCTATCTAGGTTAAAAAATCGGTCTATTCTACCGCACAAATAGGGAAGTCGCGAATGGATTTCAACGCTAATCCTGCGCTTTGAACGCTTCTGAAATTTCTTCTTGAGAAAAACCGCGTGATAATAAAAAACGCCACATTTTTTGCTTGGTTTTAAAATCGGAAACTGTGGAGTAATCAGGAAATTTTTTTGCCAACGTCTGCTGTGCTAACGCATACCAATCAATATCGGCTTGTTCCAGTGCGTGTTGCATCACTTCATTTTGAATGCCTTTTTGTTGTAACTCCTGTTTAATACGTTGTAATCCATAACCTTTGTGTACTCTCGAAAGTAAGAAATTCTCACAGAAGCGAAAATCATTTTGCCAATTTTTCTCTTGGCATTTTGCAATAGTTTGTTCTATTTCCTGTTCCGAAAAGGCTTTTGCTTGCATCTTACAACGTAATTCATACTCGCTGTAATCTCGAATTGCCAACAATTTCAACACATAATTAAGGGCAATATTTTCCATAATTCAATCGCTGTTAATTTATTGAATAGAGAACATAATCATAATGAACAGACAATAAAATAAATAGTTAAAATAACCGAGCTGTTCAGATGTTATCTATAATTGAAAAAATCCCTGCCGATCAAACTTTTGATTTTAGGCAGGGATATTGAGGGTATTATTCACCGAAATTTAATGCGTCATCTTCCGGTTGTTTTTCTGTATCATCCGCAACTAATAACTGCTCCGGATTGGAAAGCAACTCTTCACGTAATTTACGTTCCAACTCGACAGCCACATCTGGATGTTCAGCAAGCCACTTCATTGCATTGGTACGACCTTGTCCAATCTTTTCATCATTGTAAGAGTACCAAGCACCTGATTTATTGAGCAATTTATGTTTTACACCCAATTCGATTAACTCACCGTTTTTAGAAATACCTTCTCCGTAGAGAATTTGGAATTCAGCTTGTCTAAATGGTGCTGCTACTTTATTTTTCACTACTTTAACTCTAGTATCATTACCAATTACCTCATCGCCATCAGTAATTGAACCTGTGCGGCGAATATCTAAACGCACTGAAGCATAGAATTTTAAGGCATTACCACCGGTTGTTGTTTCAGGATTACCAAACATAACACCAATTTTCATACGAATTTGGTTAATAAATACCACTAAACAGTTTGCTGTTTTGATATGACCGGTAAGTTTACGCAATGCTTGAGACATTAAACGAGCCTGTAACCCCATATGAGAATCTCCCATATCACCCTCAATTTCCGCTTTCGGTGTTAATGCTGCTACAGAGTCAATAATAATGACATCCACCGCTCCGGAACGTACTAAAGCATCACAAATTTCCAACGCCTGTTCGCCGTTATCCGGTTGCGAAACTAAAAGTGATTGTACATCAACCCCTAATTTAGAGGCATAAATAGGATCCAATGCGTGTTCCGCATCAATAAAGGCACAGGTTTTACCCTCTTTTTGTGCTTGCGCAATCACAGATAAAGTTAATGTGGTTTTACCGGAAGATTCAGGCCCAAAAATCTCAACGATGCGCCCCATTGGCAAACCACCGATACCTAACGCCACATCTAATGCCAATGAACCGGTAGAAACCGCTTCCACATCCAATGTTTGTGTATCACCAAGGCGCATAATTGAACCTTTACCGAATTGTTTTTCAATTTGCCCTAATGCTGCTGCCAATGCTCTTTCTTTATCTTCATTGTTTGTTGTCATATTCATTGCCCTTTTATTCATAAACTACGAGGAAATTTTCCGCTTATTATACTGTATAGTTATACAGTATCAAGCATTTTATGTTACCAATAATTAAAACTGTGAACTTGCTTCCAAATTTTACACATATTATAGCGCTGACTGTTTGTAACTTTCGCTTTGTTTCATCATCTTTTATACTATTCATCCGGCAAAAAGGATAATAATTATGACTTTAGAGAGCAATCTTTCTTCTTTTACCCCGATGATGCAGCAATATTTAAAAATTAAAGCGGAACATCCCGATATTTTGCTGTTTTATCGTATGGGTGACTTTTATGAACTGTTTTTTGATGATGCCAAACGAGCATCACAACTTTTAGATATTTCATTAACCAAACGCGGCAAAACCGATGGCGATCCAATCCCAATGGCGGGTGTACCTTATCACGCTGTAGAAGGCTATTTAGCAAAACTGGTGCAATTAGGCGAGTCGGTTGCGATTTGTGAACAGATTGGTGATCCGGCAACCAGTAAAGGGCCGGTTGAACGCAAAATTGTCCGCATTGTCACACCGGGAACAATCAGTGATGAGGCATTGTTGCCGGAAAGACAAGATAACCTTATTGCCTGTGTTTACTACGAAAAGAAAATTTTTGGTTTAGCCACGCTTGATATGAGTTCCGGTCGCTTTCAAATTAGTGAACTTGCGGACGAAGCTGCCCTCACCACCGAGTTGCAACGCATTATGCCGGTTGAAATTCTCTATCCGGAAGATTTTGCTTATATCAGACTGCTTGAACCTTACAAAGGATTACGCCGACGTCCAACTTGGGAATTTGAACTGGTTACCGCAATCAAATTATTGACTAAACAATTCGGCACTCAGGATCTTAAAGGTTTTGGCGTGGATAAAGCGATTGTTGCCTTATGCGCTGCTGGTTGTTTATTGCAATATGCGAAAGAAACTCAACGCACCGCATTGCCGCATATTAATGCGATTTCACTTTCTCAAGAGCGTGACTTTATTGTGATTGATGTCGCTTCCCGCCGTAACTTGGAATTAACGCAAAACCTTGCCGGCGGTACAGAAAACACATTGGCTTCTGTACTTGATTATTGCAGCACGCCAATGGGCAGCCGCTTGCTTAAACGCTGGATTCATCAGCCGTTGCGCCACAAACAAACATTATTAAACCGTCAAAATGCGGTTAAAAATCTGATTCAACAGGAACGCTATTCTGATTTTAAACCGCTGTTGCAACAGATCGGTGATATGGAACGCATTTTAGCGCGTATTGCCTTGCGTTCTGCGCGTCCGCGTGATTTAACCCGTTTACGTCAGGCATTAGGGCAATTACCGCAAATTATCCAGCTTTTACAACAACATAATCAACATCAGCAGTTTGATATGCTGTTGTCGAAGTTGCAGGATTTTAGTGAATTATTTGCCTTGTTAACACGAGCAATCATTGAAACACCGCCATTATTAATTCGTGACGGCGGTGTAATTGCCCCCGGTTATCATCAAGAGTTGGATGAGTGGCGTGAGTTGGCGACCGGTGCAACGCAATATCTGGAAAATTTAGAAATAAGAGAACGGCAACAAACCGGCATTGATACCCTCAAAATCGGTTATAACGCCGTTCACGGTTATTATATTCAAATCAGCCGAGGTCAGGCAGAACGTGCACCAACGCACTATATTCGCCGCCAAACATTAAAAAATGCGGAACGTTTTATTATTCCGGAATTAAAAGATTACGAAGATAAAGTCTTAAAAGCAAAAGGTGCTGCCTTAGCACTGGAAAAACAGCTTTACGATGAGCTTTTCGATTTGTTATTGCCGCATCTTTCCGCATTGCAAACCACCAGTCTGTCATTAGCCGAATTGGATGTATTGGCGAATTTAGCGGAGCGTGCGGAAACGTTGAATTATGTTGCTCCGACCTTTAGCGAACAAACATTAATCAGCATTGAAGCAGGGCGACATCCGGTGGTGGAAACCGTTTTGCAAGACCCATTTATTGCCAATCCGCTCGATCTCAATCAAAAACGTCATCTGTTGATTATTACCGGGCCGAATATGGGCGGTAAAAGTACCTATATGCGCCAAACCGCATTGATCACCTTAATGGCATATATCGGCAGTTTTGTGCCGGCACAACAGGCAGTTATTGGCCCGATAGATCGTATTTTTACTCGCATCGGTGCCTCTGATGATTTAGCCTCCGGTCGCTCCACTTTTATGGTGGAAATGAGCGAAATGGCGAATATTCTTCATCAAGCCACACCACAAAGTTTGGTGTTAATTGATGAAATTGGGCGCGGCACTTCCACTTATGACGGTCTTTCCCTTGCGTGGGCGTGTGCGGAATGGTTGGCAACACAGCTCAAATCCTTAACGCTGTTCGCCACCCACTATTTTGAATTGACCTCTTTACCGCAACAGTTGCCGGGTTGCATCAATATTCACCTTGACGCTAAAGAGCATAATGATACGATTGCATTTATGCATTCGGTGCAGGAAGGCGCAGCCAATAAAAGCTACGGTATTGCGGTGGCACAACTTGCCGGTGTGCCAAGACCGGTGATCCAACTGGCGAAACAGAAATTAAAACAGTTAGAAAAACTTTCGTTGCAGAACAGCCAAATCAATGATTACCAAACCGAGCTGGATTTCAATCCGGAACCGGAATTTGATGCAAACAGCGAAGCGATTTTGCAACAATTAGCACAGATTGATCCGGACGATTTAACGCCGAAACAGGCACTGGCAATGTTATATCAGCTTAAAAAATTACAACAATCTTAACCATTTAACACAACAGAGGGAAACGTTATGCCAATCAATTTACGCCAACGTCATTTTTTACGCTTAATGGATTTCACACCACAAGAGATCCAGTTTTTGCTTGATTTAGCCGCCGAACTAAAAAAAGCAAAATATGCCGGCACCGAACAGCCGCGCTTAAAAGGTAAAAATATCGCATTGGTGTTTGAGAAGACCTCAACCCGCACCCGTTCCGCATTTGAAGTAAGTGCGTTTGATCAAGGTGCCAATGTTTCTTATATCGGTCCAAGCGGTTCACAAATCGGACATAAAGAGAGTATGAAAGACACCGCGCGCGTGTTGGGCAGAATGTATGATGCCATTCAATATCGTGGTTATGGTCAAGAATTGGTCGAAACATTGGCAAATTATTCCGGCGTGCCGGTTTGGAACGGCTTAACCGATGAATTCCACCCAACACAAATTTTGGCAGATTTCTTAACGATGTTGGAACACGGCAAAGGTAAACGTCTTGATCAAATGAAACTCGCCTATCTCGGTGATGCCCGCAATAATATGGGAAACTCTTTTGTGGAAGGCGCAGCGTTAATGGGATTGGATTTACGTTTAGTCGGTCCGAAGCAGTTCTTTCCGGAACAGAAGCTGCTTGATGAAGTAGCTGAAATGGCTAAACAGACAGGAGCGAAAATTACCTGTACTGAAGATGTTGAAGCCGGCGTAAAAGATGTTGATTTTATCTACACCGATATTTGGGTTTCGATGGGCGAACCGGAAAGTGCGTGGGCAGAACGCATTGAGCTAATGAAGCCATATCAGGTTAATGCCAAATTAATGGCGCTCACTGGCAATCCTAATGTGAAATTTATGCATTGCTTGCCGTCATTCCACGATGAAAATACCGTTATCGGCAAGAAAATGGCAGAAAAATATGGAATGAACGGCTTAGAAGTAACAGATGAGGTTTTTGAATCCGCAGCTTCGATCGTCTTTGATGAAGCAGAAAACAGAATGCACACCATCAAAGCGGTAATGGTAGCAACTTTAGCTTAACAATGAAAAAAGGAAAAAACGATGACTAAAATTATTCACACAGAAAAAGCACCGGCGGCGATTGGCCCTTATGTACAAGCGGTTGATTTAGGTAATCTTGTGCTTACTTCAGGACAAATTCCGGTTAATCCGCTCACCGGCGAAATTCCAAGCGATATTGTGGCGCAGGCTCGCCAATCATTGGAAAATATTAAAGCGATTGTTGAACAGGCAGGTTTAAAAGTGTCTGATATTGTGAAAACAACCGTATTTGTTAAAGATTTAAACCAATTTGCCGTTATCAATGCGGAATACGAACGTTTCTTCCAACAAAATAATCACCCAAGTTTTCCGGCACGTTCTTGTGTTGAAGTAGCGCGTTTACCGAAAGATGTTGGCTTGGAAATTGAAGCGATCGCCGTAAGAAAATAACTGTTAAAGCGGGGCAATCGCTCCGCTTTTCCGCCCATTCTCACTCAATTCCCAACAGCAATCTAATAAACTTAAGTTACTATAACTTGCATAACAAACACAAGACGTAATAAATTTAGCCTCATCACAAATAATATAGAATTATGATTCAATTCCTCTAACAAGGATGCTAATAATCAAGGAGTATTTATGAATAATTTTACATTACACCTCCCAACTAAAGTGTTATTCGGCAAAGGTCAAATTGCCGAAATTAAAAACCAAATTCCTACCGGCGCAAAAATCTTAATGACTTATGGCGGCGGCAGCATTAAAAGAAACGGTGTTTATGATCAGGTACTGGACGCATTAAAAGGTTTTGAAATTGTTGAATTTTCCGGCATTGAACCTAATCCACAATTTTCAACATTAATGAAAGCGGTTGAGCTTGGTCGCCGTGAAAAAGTCGATTTTCTGCTTGCTGTCGGTGGCGGCTCCGTGTTGGATGGCACAAAATTTATTGCTTCTGCAATTAACTTCCAAGGTGATGAATGGGAGATCGTGAAAAGCCACGGCACAGTCATTAAAAGCGCATTACCAATCGGCGCAATCCTTACACTGCCGGCAACCGGTTCGGAAATGAACGGCAATGCGGTGGTCAGCCGTAAAGAAACGCAGGATAAACTCGGCTTTTTCTCGCCATTTGTAAAACCACAATTTTCTGTACTTGATCCGACCACAACATTCTCTTTGCCGCCAAGACAAACTGCGAACGGTGTTGTTGATGCTTTCGTTCACACTTTTGAACAATATATGACCTATCCGGTCGATGCCAGAGTTCAAGATCGTTTCGCCGAAGGCGTGTTCTTAACCTTGATTGAAGAAGGCCCAAAAGCATTACTTGAGCCAGAAAATTATGATGTGCGTGCCAATATTATGTGGGCAGCAACAATGGCATTAAACGGCATTCTTGGTGTCGGTGTGCCGCAAGATTGGGCTTCACACGGCATTGGTCACGAACTGACAGCACAATATGGTTTGGATCACGGTCAAACATTAGCGATTGTGGTGCCGGCAATTATGTGGCATCAACGCGAATTTAAAAAAGAAAAATTGGTACAATTTGCTCAACGTGTTTGGGGTTATCAAGGCAACGACAGCGAACAAGCAATTCGTATCGCAATTGAGAAAACACGCGCGTTCTTTGAACAAATGGGAACACCGACTCGCTTATCAGCTTACGGCATTGATGACAGCCAATTCCCAAACGTGTTAAGCAAACTCAAAGAACACAAAACAGAAAATCTCGGTGAACATAAAAATATTGATATTAAAGCCGCAGAAGAGATTTTGCGTTTAGCGTTATAAATCACTTTATAAGCTATTGAGGGGCAGACCACAAATTGCCCCTTAAATCCTTAATATTAAATTATTTTTATAACGCTTCCCTTGTTTTTTCCGCAATCATTTTAGCGGAAGTTGCCAGTAATTGTTGTTCATTTGCAGTCAATGCAAGCGATCTGATCCCAACAATCCCAGATCTCGCTACTACCGCTGGATAACCGACATAACATTGATACTGTTCAAGATAAACTGATACTGGACAAGCTAAATAAGCGTCTGAAATAACTGCTTGGGCTAATTTTACCGCACAGGTGGCAATCGCATAGCTCGTATATTTTTTACCATTAAAAACCAACCATCCGCCTTCCCGTGCCGCTTTATCCAAATCAGCTAAATTGAGCGATAATTTTTCAGCAATTTCTACAATCGGTTCACCTTGCACCGTTATGGTTGACCAAGCAGCAAATTGTGATTCTCCGTGCTCTCCCAATACATAACCTTCAATATTATGCGGATTTTGTCTCAACGCTTGAGAAACCGCACGTTGCATTCGAGCCGTATCCAAAAAAGTGCCAGTGCCAAAAACCTGTTGTTTTGATAAACCGCTATGATATTGCAACAATCCGGTAATCACATCGCACGGATTAGAAATATTGATAATCACGCCGTTAAAACCGACCTGTTTTAATGCAATACCCACCTGTTTCGCCTGCTCTTTATTAAAATGATATTCAAGAAAACGATCACCTCCCTCAGCCAATGCTTTAATATCACCAAAGGCAGTAATCACCACATCCGCATCTGCCAACGCCTGATAATCCTGCATTATCAATTTGGTGTAATTTTCCAATCTGCCCAGACTGTCCAACAAATCATAATATTCAGCCGTACACTTTTCCTGCTTACTATCTATCAATACCAATTCATCCGCCAGCCCTTTAGTAACTATCGTATAAGCCACCGTAGCACCAACATTTCCTAAACCGATAACACCAATTTTTCTCATAATTCCATCCTTCTTTATCAAAATAGCTGTTCCAAGACTGAACGAAAGTCGCTCTACTTTATTTTAGCGGACCAACTTCAAAAATTTTTTGGCATAGTTCACACTTTTTAAAATTAACACTTGAATTACATTTAATTAACATTAATATTTTTCCTTTTACTTATATTCCTTTAAAGGAGATGCTTTTCTATGGTAACTATTAATGTTGGTATGTTCCAGACACTTGCTTTATCGGTGGTCGCCATTTATGTCGGTGAATTTATCCGTCAACAATTTCCAATTTGGAAGAAATACTGTATTCCGGCACCGGTTATTGGCGGAACATTATTTGCGATTATTACAACCTGTTTATATTCACTTGATCTACTCACCTTTAAATTTGATTATAAAACAATCAACACTTTCTTTTATAACGTCTTTTTCGCCGCAATGGGCTTCGCCGCCAGTTTTGCCTTGCTGAAGAAAGGGGGAAAATTAGTACTTATTTTCAGTATCTTAGCTGCAATACTGGCAATTTTGCAAAATGTGTTATCTCTCGGGCTAGGTGTTTTATTAAATATGGATCCGCTGATTGCACTGATGTCCGGTTCGATTCCATTAACCGGCGGACACGGTAACGCCGCTGCCTTTGCACCAATAGCGGAACAAATGGGGGCAAACGGTGCGATTGAAGTCGCAATTGCAGCCGCCACATTTGGTTTAGTCGCTGGCTGTATTCTAGGTGGGCCATTAGGCAGACGACTTATTCAAAAACATAAACTTAATGAGCAAATCAGCCAAGAACAAGTAATCAATCAAGAAGATAACAGCAAATTGCCACACATTAGTTATCGCCGTTCCAGTCAAGCCGCTTTTTTACTACTATTAGCGTGCGGTATTGGACAAACACTCTTTTTCCTTTGTAAGGCTATATTCCCACAAGTGAATATTCCTATTCACGTGATGAGTATGTTAGGCGGTTTAGTGCTACGCTTAGTGTTAGACTCTACCAAACGTGATCACCAAGCACTTTATGAAAACATTGGTATTATCGGTGAAATTTCACTTGCGATTTTCGTTTCTATCGTCATTGTTACAATGCAATTATGGAAATTGGCGGATCTTGCCTTGCCACTCATCATTATTTTAACTTTGCAAGTTGTGCTTTGTTATTTGTTCTGCGTCTTTATTACGTTCCGTCTTTGCGGCAAAAACTATGATGCGGCAATTATTGCCACCGGTCATTCCGGCTTCGGCTTAGGTGCAGTGCCGGTTTCAATGGCAACAATGACGGCTGTTTGTTCAAGTTATCATTACTCAAAAATTGCTTTCTTTGTTGTGCCGTTAATCGGCGGTTTTATTAGTAATATCAGCAATGCATTGATTATTACTTTATTCTTAAATATCGCTCAAGGAATGGCATAAACTGTACAATCGGGCTTCGCTTAAATGGCGAAGCCTATAGTTTAAAAAACAGTTAAATTTCATTATTATCATATAATCGTTGCAAACTCTGTTTTAACTGCTCAAACACAAATGTAACACGATCAGTTACCAAACTTTGATAGGGACGATAAAGGTATAAATGCCACTGCTGTTTTTCTATTTCTGGGAATAATTCTACCAACTGCCCTTGTTGCAAATAAGGTTGACAAAATGGAGAAATAATTTGTGTACAAGTTCTGCCGGCTAAAGCAGCTTGCAATTCATAAACGGCATCGCTACTGATGAATCTGGTCTGTGCCGGAAAAAAATGAATGTCATTATTCACTCGCCAATCCCAAATCCGTTGTAATTTCGGGTTTATTAATCCACTTAATGGATAATTTTGTGCCAAATCAGCAACATCTTTCGGCATTCCCAAACGTTCAATTAATTTAGGCGAAGCAACAATTTTCTCGTGAAAAGTACAAATATGCTGTGCAATCCAATGCGGCTCCGGTTCCAAACAGATACGTAAACCGATGTCGATTTTATGATCAATGGCTTTTACTTTATCAACAGATTGCTGCCAATCCAGCACAATGTCCGGATAAGGCTCCAATGCTGCCAACAGTTCGCTTAATAACCTCTGATTAAGTGGCAACGGCGGCAGTGTAATGCGCACCATTCCCTGCATCGCTTTTTTATTCAACTTATTGTTCGAAAACAAGCGTTCTTCTTCCAATAAAAACTGCTGTGCCTGCGGCAAAAACTGTTCGCCAAACTCGGTTAAACGAATATTTCTAGTGTTGCGTTTAAACAGACTTTCGCCCAACAAACTTTCCAATTCAGCAATCATTCTGGTCACCACCTGCGGCGATACCGCCAATCGTTGCGCCGTTTCCCTAAAATTCAGGGTTTCACTGGCAACACAAAAATAACGCAGTGCTTCCAATTTATTCATTATTATTCCCTTTTTTAGAATAGTTTATTCCAATTTTATTCCTTTTTTATTACTTAATACAACGATAAAATACGCACCATCAAAACGATACTGTTGTTTAGTATTAACGATTTCACTTTATTTTGGAGATTTATTATGACTGAATTAAGCAAAAAACCTGTTGCTGACCGTGCGGAACATAACGCATTTTTCCCATCAGATTACTTTTTAACGCAATACACCAGCAAAGTTACCGACTTTGACGGTTTTAAATTTGATAAATCCTACAGCGGTGGTAAACATAAAGTGTTGATGATTGCTACCGATGAGCGTTATATCGAGATGAAAAACGGTAAATTATTCTCAACCGGAAATCATCCGGTAGAAATGTTATTACCAATGTTGCATATGCACCACGCCGGCTTTGAAATTGATGTTGCAACATTATCCGGCAATCCAGTAAAACTTGAAATTTGGGCAATGCCGGAAGAAGATAAAGCTGTAATGGATTTATATAACCAATATTTACCAAAATTGGTCAACCCGAAAAAACTGGCAGATATTTTGCCTGAAGTCTTATCTGAAAATTCACCTTATATTGCGGTCTTTATTCCGGGTGGACACGGTGTTTTAGCTGGCATTCCTCACAGCAAAGAGGTGAAATCCGTTTTAAATTGGGCATTAAATCAAGATAAACACATTATTACTTTATGTCACGGTCCGGCATCATTATTGGCGGCAAGCGTTGATGAAAAAGCGGAAGATTATCCGTTTAAAGGTTATGAAATTTGTGTATTCCCTGATGCATTAGATGAAGGTGCGAACCAGGATATCGGTTATATGCCGGGTAAATTACAATGGTTAGTGGCAGAAAATTTAGAAAAATTAGGGGTTAAAGTTTTAAACAAAGGCATTACCGGTCAAGTACATAAAGATCGTAAATTATTAACCGGTGATAGCCCATTAGCTTCGAATGCACTTGGTATTTTAGCAGCAGAAGAACTATTGAAAACCGTTGCCTAATTAAGTATTAGCAAACATTGTAGGGAAGCGATGGCTTCCCTATTTTCTTACACAAGAAAAAACCCATCAAACAGTGTTTGATGGGTTTAACATTAAGTTCAAAAATACGAATCTATAGTAATTTTACACACTAACTAAATGTGGTTACTTGAATCGTATCATCAATATAAATGATAATATCACCATATTGATACTGTTTCATACCGGTCGTTGAACCAATTTCTCTCCAATCACTTTGAAGTTTCACAGCATCAGTGTTATTCCCATGAATAGTGATTACATTACGTTCTAACTCATTATTAGGATTACCTACATTATTAGTACCAATAATCACTTCTGTGCCGTGTCCATTTAAGTTCAAGACATCAACGCCTGAAACATCAATATTATTACCACCAGTATTACCAAAGATTTCTAACCTTGTTGATACTGACGATTTACCAGTAATATTAATGGTATCCATACCAGCGCCCCCATGAATCAGTGAAGTTCCTTCATATGATAATGTCTGTGATACACCACCAAGATTCAGAGTATCGTTTCCGTTTCCTAATATCACTGAGTTATTGTTCAACGTCCATTCATTAATGGTAACAGTATCATCCTTGCCACCTGTATCTAATGATGTTTGTGAAAGCGCACCCTTGATAGTAATAGTATCCTGACCATCTCCAGTGATAATTTTTGCATGCCACACATTTCCACCGAAGATTGCCGTATTATTACCATTACCAAGATCGATCTTAGGTTGTTTTACATCCTCTATTACTTTATCTATTTGTGTAGCACTTTCAGCATACCAAGCACGTTCAACATCGCTACCGCTTATACTATCTTTATAAGCTCGATAGAAAGCAGACTTTCTATCCGCATCTTCATAGTTTACCGCTGTATTCACCGTTAAAGTGTCGTTACCATCACCTAACACAATAGCAGTATTGCCACCAATAGATTTTCTCGCTAACGATCCCCCTGAACCAATAGAAATATTATTATTTCCTCCTTCAGAAAGGATAAGAGTATGTTGTTCAACACTTCCTTTTACTATCAAAGTATCATTTCCAGTACCTAAATCAATAATATTTGAAGCGTGAGTTGTGCTTGGTGTAGCAGAAGTTTGCGTGTCTGTAATATTCTTACCAACTCGCATCACATCATCCCCACTACCAAGATTGAAATAGTTAGAGTAATTGCGCCCAGCATCACCATCGCCCTTGATCGTGCTTTCAACTTCAATAGTGTCATGCCCTGTGCCCATATCTACTTTAGCTGTAGTTAATGCGAATGAATTATCACCATAATCAGAATGTAGGTCGATCATTGAACCACGAATTTTGAAAGTGTCATTTCCCTCACCCATCAAAATACGTTGAGCCCCATCAAATGAACCAGTAGAGAAATTCCCTTTTTGTCCCCAACCTGAAAGACCATAACGCAATTCAAATCTATCGTTACCCCCTCCGGTAATCACATCAGTATGACCTCCGATACCGAAAGCATAAATATAGTCATTACCATCATAGGTTTGTAACGTCGCTTTATAACCATCGCCCGTTCCACCATCAATAAAGCCACTGAAGAAATTACCATTAGGTTGCTTCGCTACAATAATGATATTATCGCCTGCTGACGTTGTTAAGCCGTCTGGACCGGTATCCTTCCATTGGTCTTCATTATCATCACTCATATTGTTTCGTGGACCTTCATTTTGATTCATATTAGTGGTTAAACGACCTAAACGTTTTACTTTCACTTCTGGTGCTACCACACCTGTTGCATTACCAGCTTGATCATAGAAGATATAAGTTTTCGGTGTTGAACCTAGATCAAAGGTTACATCCATCGAAGGTAAATCTTTTGCACTACTATAATTTTGCTTTCCAGCAAACGAAATCTGATCAGATTCAACCTTACCATCGTAAATAAAATATTTCACCGGCTCTTTTAACTCAACATGAAGTTTTAAATTGCCTCCTGAATCTGTTGTCAAATTAGATGTTACTTCCGGTGGCGTAGTATCTACTGTTATATGTTCTTTAACAGTATTCGCTTTCTCGCTATTACTCAATGCTGTTGCTTTTAAGGTATAGCTACCACCATCCTTAATAGGAGCACCACTTGCATCAAAGCTCACCTCCTTAGAGCTTGAAGTAATACCACCTTTTTCTTGTGTCCATACTGGACTGTCAGGATTCTGATCATCAAAGATTTCCAATTTGACTTTCCAGCTTGCAAGATCATTACCTGTTGCTGCCAATGCGACTGAAATGTCCTTCCATTGAGTATCATCTGTAACACCATTACTTGCTACATAGCCTTCTATTGGAAACACATCATCCTTCACATTAACCGAGAATAAGCGAACTGATGTACCAGACTTATTTTCGTTCTCAAAGGAAACATACAATGTTAATGGTGTACCATCTTCCGCAGTAAGATTATACGTTTCATTTTGAGTCTTACTGATATTTTTTACTTTTTCTGCATCAATCTTAATTTCAAGATTACCATTCTCATCCACTCTATACTCAGAGAAACCCACAGAAGTATTACCCGGCAGAGTGTGAACCCAATCTTTCATTGGTTTCAGTTTCGGTGTATAACCTGGTTCCACATCAGGATCTTTAATCACTAACTGAGATGCCGGAATAACAAACACACCGCCATCTTTTTTAGCCAAATCATCTAAAGTTAAATGTTCTGTATTATTAGGACTGTCTTTACGATAATTATAAATTATTTCTGTTCTATTATTTGACCAAGTAGAATCAGCATCATTGGTTACTTCAGGCACAGTATCTGTTAATTTGTTGATTTTATCTATTAAATTAGCTTTGCCATGATTATCGTGAACATAATTAGCCGCAGCTAATGCTTTATCTTTTTCACCGTCTAATGGGAATAGCAATTTTTCTAACTCACTAACCTCATCCTTAGTAAAACCACCTTTCTCAAATCCTGCTTTTTTCGCTTCAAATGCATCATAAGTTGCTTTTGCCTTGTTATAAGCATCTTCTGCTAACGTTTTTGGTGTTGAACTAGCCTGATCAGGATCTGACCCCGCTCGACTTTCTTCCTCATTAGTGTAACCATCATTATCCGAATCCGATGATGGAACCTCTGCTTCCACAAATGAATTGCTACCATCTTTACCCGCTGAACCATTACCTGCCAAATCAGTTACTTTTGCCGCAATTGTTGAGCCAGCTGGTGCTACAGTTTGTGAAATAGTAATCGTATTACCACTCGCTGCTGGTGCGCTACTTAAACCAGAATCAGCCGGTTTAAATGTTGCCACTTCCCAACCTGAATCAGTCTTACGATATTGCACATAAATCGCTTGTTGTTTACCTGACTGCGTGATATTAACATCAACCACATCGCCAATGACGGCATTCTCTGGTAAAGAAATAGAACTATCACGACCTGCTTCAACATTAATACGAGGGGCATCCGGCGCTGTCGTATCCACTACATAAGTATCTGTATTAGAAACTGTTTCCATACGACCTGTTGTGGTATTACGCACCGTAACTTGAATATTACCTGCCGTATAAGTTCCCTCAGACAAGGTGATACTATTGCCTGTCAGACTCACTTCTGCGTTATTAACCACTACTCGATCAATCGTATATCCCTGCGGTGCAGCCAATACTAATTCACCATTAGTCGTAATATTATCGCTTCTTGAAATACCTGTATCGGATCTAAAACTCATACCAACAGTCGGATCAGCTCCAAGATCAAGAGCAGCTTCTTTTCTATCCGCAGTCGCTGAAGATTGTTTTTCCGCATCCTGAACTTTTACGCCTTGAACCACTAATTTTCCAGTGAACCCATCTGTTACTGGCACAGTGAATGATACTTTGCCGTTAGTGATATCATTTTCAGTTAAGCTATAACCCAATTTATCACCACCCAAATAAGAAGGTGTTCTACCTAAGAGAATCACGCCACTTAACTTATCACCCGGTTTCACGTTTTGCATACCAGCTAAACTCACTTCAACAGTAACCGGATTTAACTGCCCATCAGCGCCCACACCTAATTCGTCACGATCAATAACCGTATCCGCATCATTACCATCACCAACAATTGTTACTACTGGTTTGCCTGTTGGAACACTCTTATCAATCGTAATAGATGTCGCATCACTAAGATTGCCCGCAGCATCTTTAACTTTGACTTGATAAGTACCATCTAGTAAAGCTGCACTACCAATTTGGAAACTACCATCATTAATATCAACCTCTTCTATTTGATCTCCATTTTGATCAAATAATACCGCTTTAGTAGCATCTCTTCCTGCAGTGCCTTTAATAGTATCTGCTTCTCCAGCAAGTAATTTATGATCAGCACTATCTTCAATTAGTGTTGGCGCTGCCGGTGCTGTGGTGT